>JABHWQ010000155.1 GCA_018657655.1 Chloroflexota bacterium
AATCCACGAAGATGGATCAAACTTTCCTGGCGAACACCCCCCAGCCATGATTGCTCTAAAGACAGGGACACCACAACGCAATGTCGTCATGGGTGTTTTCAACCCGATCGATGAGAGTCATCGCTGGATAGCAATTGACGCTATCCCGGAATTCAAGCCAGGTGAAAGTGACCCCTACCGTGTGTACACAACATTCACCGATATAACTGGCGCGAAAAGAGCAGCTGATGAAGCAAAACGGGCCCATGAATTGGCAGAAATAGATCGCCTTCGAAGCGCTCTACTGGCCAGCGTTTCGCATGAGTTACGAACTCCACTCGCAGCCATTAAAGGCATTGCTGATACACTTATACAACCTGATGTAGAATGGGACACCGAGACACAGCTAGACTTTCTCAGGACGATTAACAGAGAGTCTGACATTCTCACTCACATAGTTGAGGATCTAGTTGAGATGTCACAACTAGAAGCCGGAATCATGAAGATGGAAAAAATGCCAAGCGTGCTATCAGCAGTGACCATCAAACTCAGAGAGCAATTAAGAATCCTAACAGATAAGCACGAGCTCGAAATCAATATACCGCGAAACCTACCACTAATAAATATCGATGAAATCCGTATTGGAGAAGTTGTCACCAACCTCGTAAAGAATGCTGCATCCTATTCCGAAGAAGGCACACGCATAATCATCGAAGCACAAGCAACTGAAGACGAGATCATCATTAGTATCATTGATGAGGGTATTGGTATTCATAATCAACACATCGATAGTATTTTTGATCGTTTCTATCGGTTAGAGGCTGGAATGGCTCGCCGAAGAGGCGGAACGGGACTGGGACTATCCATATGCAAAGTCATCGTGGAGGAACACGGTGGCAGGATCTGGGCAGAAAGTGAGATAGGTAAAGGCGCAAAATTCAGTTTCAGCCTTCCAATTGCGGAAGACTTATGACCCCATATTTATCACCCCGGCAACTTTGAAGAAGCGGCCCGATGAGCCGCCTCCTTTTACTTCATTTTCTTATCGCTGCACTCACCGTGACCTCTTTCCTACGTCTTTTGGCCGAGTGCACTGCGAAGCTCATTATGCTATAATTCTCCTTTGGGGGGGGAGTCCAAGAACTTTCCCCCCAAATTAGTGTGTCAAACTGGTTGTATTAGTTAACCCGAACAGGGTTTCCTGCAATCTTTCATTACGGAGGACGGCTTGTGAATATAAAGGAAAAGCTAGTCAAGATTGTAGGGGAAAGAGGAGTTATCGACGATCCGGGCAAAATGAAGGCCTATGTCGACGGTAATAGCCTGGACCCCTCACGCGCGCCCAATTATGTGGCCCGCGTTAAAAGTACCGCAGAGGTACAGAAGATCGTGCAACTTGCCAACGAGGAAAAGGTACCGATCGTCCCAAGCAGTTCCGGGATACATTTCAACGGAAATGCGGTTGCCAGTCAGGGCGGCATCCTCATCGATATGAGCGGTATGAAAAAGGTTGTGGAATACGATGAACGCAACCGCAAGGTCCTGATCGAACCCGGAGTCACATGGAAGGACCTGGGCCCCAAACTGGGGAAAAAACAGGCCATGACCATGAATCCGCTGCTGCCCCACGCCAAAAGCTCTGTGGTAACATCGTGTCTGGAGAGGCAGCCTGCACTTAATCCCCAGTTCGAATACGGTGAGCCTGTCTCCTCGATGGAAATGATCTGGCCAACTGGAGAAATTTTCCGCACTGGTACCGCCAGTTCCACCGGTTATCCGGACAACTATGCCGATGGCGGCTATCCCTATGGACCCGGCCCCATCGATCCTATTCGCCTGCTGCAGGGTGCTCAGGGCACAATGGGCGTGGTCACCTGGGCCAACATCAAAACCGAATTCCTGCCACCAATTGACAAGGCATTCTTCATTGGTTTCGGCTGCATGGAAACCATGGTTGAGGCCATGTACTCTATTCAGCGCCGCCGCATCGGGCACGAGTGTTTCGCCCTGGATACCCTGAACCTGGCCACAATCCTGGCAAAGAGTATGTCCGGCAATTTCAGCAAGTTACGCAAAGCGCTGCCTCCATGGGCAGTAATATTGATCCTCGGCGGGGGCAGATGGTTCCCCGAAGAGAAGATCGCTTTTCAGGAAGAGGCCC
>JABHWQ010000045.1 GCA_018657655.1 Chloroflexota bacterium
AAGATGTGTCTAAATTCCAAAATTAACCTCCGTGATAAGGGTAGTAAGTGCCCCAATCCCTTGTACCGCACCATCAGTACAAGGAGCAAAAAGAAGGAGTTTCCGGGGAAACACAAGGATAAGAGCTGAGAAATAGAAAGATTTGAGAGGATGCGCTGGCATGGCGGAGGGGTGAGTGGCTGTGAAGAGTGGGTTGGGGCCGTGTATGGGCGGGGGAAGGGTGGGAAAAGGGGGGAGGAATGTGAAAGATGAGATGAAAATTGCAGGAGGATGGACAGATAATCAGGCAGGAAGACGGATTTCAGGCGACTCGTGAACAGGGCTTCCACGTCTTTTGCGAATATTGTGAGGCAGTCTTCTTCCGCCGATAGGTATTTTTGGCCGAAACCCAGGCATATAACGTAATTGGGAGCATTGAATCCGTCTTCCGTTGGCGACGACGGAGGTTCGAGAATATGGAAGCCCATTTTCATCTGGAAATGGGCTTTCTCGCAATCTGAGCAGGTGCTTAGCTCCACTAACCAGCTCACCTGCGGATATGGGTTGTCGTCATCCTACTCCACCAGTCAGAATAGCCTGCTCCACATTGGCAGCATCAGAGCAATCAATATCTGTCTCATATCGCCCTCCTTGTTTCCTCCATGATACGAAATATCCCAACGGAATTCAGCGCCGTAGGATCGCCTGTGCTAGCCGATCTCGGGGGCGGAGATGCATTGAGGAGATCACCGTTCAGAGTGCATTAAAGGGTTTCAGCTGGAATTGCCTCGCCCCTGACTAACTTGACTTGCCATAGGTCTTCTCCATCAAAAGCTTCCTCTGTTCTTCTTCGGTCCTCCTCAGAAAATCCTGAATCAGAATGCGGATCACCTGAGATCGTGAGACAACGCCCGTATGGACATCAAGCTGCTTCACCTCTTCAGGGCTTAAGCGAACAGTAACAACCCCTTCTTTTCCCATTCGATCTTCTCCATCTCAAAGATTATTCGGCTAATAATAGATAATCAAATTCTACTATTGACAGCAAGTGATATGTATGTATACTTAGTATACAATCAAATACAAAGGATTCATTGTATGGAAAAAATCATCACTGCCCGGATCGGCGGGCAAACGCATGATGGCTTGATGGCGATAGCAAAGGAAAAGGATCGGAGCGTGAGCTACCTGGTCAGAAAAGCGGTGGAGCAGTATCTGGAAGAGGTAGGAGGAAAGAAGAGTCGCAAACGGAAAGAAGCGTAATTATGGCAGTATTCCGGAAGAACAGTAACTGGTGGATCGACTACAGCTTCCAGGGGAAGCGATATCGTCAGAAGATCAGCAGCCGACGAAAGGATGCTGATGAGGAAAGTATGGCCGCGCTCTTTCGGAATAGGGAGGAAAGCAATGGCACATAAAGCAGCTGTTCATATCGTTGGGCCTGTTCGACTCTATCAGCGAGGCCGTTTCTGGAATGCTTCCTATACGACGGAGACAGGCAGAGTGAGGGAAAGCTTGAAGGTCACCAATCTGAAGGTAGCCGAAAAAAAAGCGAGAGAGATTGCTGATCTGATTGAACGCGGTGAGTATACTACCCTAGATGATCGGAAATCCCAGAAGAACCGCACATTTTCCGATTTCCTAGACGAGTTTGAAGCCAAATACAAGGGTTGGAATGAGAACACCAAGAAGGGCACCAAAAGTATCCTGAAAAGAATCAAGGCTGAATGGGGTCACTTGCCCTTGACGGGGATCAACGCGCGGATGATCGAATCTTTCCTCGCGCGTCGTATGGATCACGACGGCATCAGCAAAGCTACCGCGAACCGATGCCTGGCCTGTCTGAAAACCGTCTTCAAGATGGCCGTCCGCTGGGGAATGGTGGCTCACAATCCAGCGGCCAGCGTCAGGATGCTCAAGGAAGATCCCAAGATTCCTCAGGCTTTGTCCGAAAAGGAAGTAGAGTTGCTTCTCGAAAAGCTTCCAGAGTATGCTCGTGTAGTTGTCCTTGTCGCCGTTGAGACCGGGATGAGAGCGTCTGAGCTTTTCGGGCTTCAGTGGCCCGATATCGATTTTGAGAAGAGACGGATCACCGTCCGCTATCACAAGGGATATGAGTTCAGGGTAATTCCTATGACGAATCTGGTCCACGATACGCTTGTGGAACAGCGCAAAAAGGGGGTGATACCGTATGTGTTGCCAGGTCCTGAAGGGAAGCAGCTGGCCAGCATCAAAGGGATACTGTGGCGGAAGGGCGAGAAAGCCGGGATGGGTCGTGTCCACATGCACATGTTCCGTCATACCTTCGCCACCCGACTCCGGGAGCGTGGTGTCCCTCTCGACCGGATCAAGGAGTTGCTCGGTCATAAGACGATGGTGATGACATTGCGCTACGCGAAGGCTTCGCCGACCCAGCTTGAGGAGGCGATTGAGGCGTTAAATCATCCTCAGACTCAGAGAAGCGACGATCTACCCATCGGACAAGAAAAGATCAGCTTCTGATCGCTGGATGCTGTTTTACTATCTCCAAGGGGATTATCAAGGCCAGTCCAGAAATGGATTGGCCTTTTTTTGAGCTTGATGGCCGGTGATTCTGTTGTGTACCTTCAGGTCGGAATGTCTGCGACATCTCGTTGATTCTTGAGAGAGGATTGTACTCAATGGCTTATTGTCGTGATGGTATTAAGATGACCATTTTCGGGTGTGTTCTTCTCCTTCTCACTCTTCTTCTGCCAAACTCCTCCTACTCCCACAATGGAGCGGTGGCGATTGCTGTGCCGGTAGAGGGCATCGTTGTCGATGGGGATTTATCTGACTGGCCAAAGGGGATGAGAGAGTATGAGATTGAGTTGCCTGAGAGTGGGGTTGCGCCAAAGGATTCAGTCGACTACAAAGGATCATTTCGTATTGGATACAATGAAAAAGAGAATGCGCTGTACGTAGCAGTTGAGGTGCAGGACGAATCCGTTGTTGTAAGAGAAAGTAAAGATACGTGGGATGTCATGGAGGAGTGGAATACCCAGGATGGATGTGAGATATACCTGAAAATAGGTTCCTTACTGGGAAAATACTACATCTTCGGTGATTATCGTGGTGCTTCCCAACCATTCGTGTTGGACGATGTAGTAATGGGGGTTCAGCGGGGAGAAGGTACGCATCGTTATGAATGTCGGATCAAAAAAACGGACTGGTCTCTCCATTCGAATCAAGTGTTAGGTGTTGATGTAGTCGTTGAAGATAAGGATGCAGACGGTTCATTCTCGTGGATGGCATGGGGACCTGAACCTGGCAAAGTTACATCTGATAAGATTGGCTTGGTAGTATTGGTTTCAGGGACAGACATAGGAACACTCAAAGGCAAGATCAAATGGGAAGATATGGAAGAAGGGTTGAGACTGGGGAAGGTGCGCATTCAGTCGCTGGCATCAGAAGAATTGTGGGTAGAGGTGAAGACGGATTCACAGGGAGTGTATGAAGTAGATTTGCCCGTAGGAGAGTATCGAGTAGAGGCTGGATATAGAGACCGCAGTACGGAGAGTGTGGAAGTACAGATTGAGAGAGAGAAAACAACCATAGTTAAGAAAGGAGTTTGGTTTGCAGATCCCCCTCTGGGAGCAATCATAGAGATAGAAAGCGGACGAACTGTAAAGTCTGGTGTTGGTTTTCGAAAAGGGAATTGGCATAATTTTAATGTTTCTGATGGACTTCAGCATTCCGCTGTGACTAAAATGATGCAAGACAAGAATGGCAATCTGTGGATGGCAACATGGAGTGGTGTATGTCGTTTTGATGGAATACAGTTTACCGGTTTCACAGAGGACGATGGTTTGCCCAATAAGTCGGTTCAAGCTATGCTCGAAGATGATGAGGGTAACCTTTGGTTTGGTTCATTAAATGGAGTCTTGCGATACAATGGAGAGCATTGGGTCCACTACACTACCGAAGACGGACTGGCGGACAACACGGTCTGGGCGATGTACGAAGACCGCGAAGGATATATCTGGTTCGGAACAAATGCAGGGCTAAATCGGTATGATGGAACCCAATTCCAGACTCCCATTTCCCAAGCGAATGGCTCGATATTCTCAATTTTTGAAGATCATGAAGGAAACCTCTGGTTCGGCACTACTGAGGGTATTTCCCGTTATAACGGTCATGAAGTCAGAAGTTATACTATCCATAAGGGATTCATTCGGGACCGAATAATAAACTGCATGATCGAAGATCGCAAAAACAATATGTGGATCGGTACTAATAAAGGGGCAAGTCGGTATGATGGAGAAGTTTTTACACATTACGCTGGCGCTGCTGTACAGGATATTCATGAAGACAGGATGGGAAATATCTGGTTTGCTACAGATAATGGCGTATCTCGTTTTGATGGGGAAAAATTCGAGTATTTTTCACCCCAAGATGGTTTAGCTCATGCGCGAGTTGAGGGTATTGAAGAAGATCGAGAGGGGAATATTTGGTTTTGTACACAAGGTGGAGGAATAAGTCGGTATGATGGGAATCAACTTGCTTTCTACACCGAAGATGATGGTCTAGGTGACAATGTAGTGCTCTCACTTTTGGAAGATAGCAAGGGTTTTTTGTGGTTTGGCACGGAAGGTGGAGTAAGTAGATTTGATGGACACCAGTTCAGAAATTTCACAACCGAAAATGGTCTTGTTAATAATTCGGTCAACTCAATTGAGGAAGATGATGAAGGGCGTCTTTGGTTTGGCACTGAACGAGGAGTGAGTCGATTCGATGGAAAACAGTTTTTCAATTTGGCAACGGAAAATAGATTGGCTGGGGATCAGATATCGTGTGTTCTGAAGGACAGAAATGATCATATGTGGTTTGGGACATTGAAATATGGAGCAATTCGATATGATGGCACGCAATTCATCTATTTCAGTACGGAAGTTGATTTAGGGCAGCACAATTATATTCTTTCCCTTTACGAGGATCGAGAAGGAAACATTTGGATTGGCACAGACCAGGGAGGCTTAACTCGCTACGATGGGAAGGAATACCGGACGTTCACTACGTCGGATGGACTGGCTCAGAATGCGGCATGGAGCATATTGGAGGACACCAAAGGAAAATTGTGGATTGGGACTGGGGGAGAAGGGGTAAGTCGATATGACGGCAAAAATTTCTATACATTCAACCCCCGAAATGGCTTTGTGCTCAATAGTGTTCGCTCCATGATAGAAGATAGCAGGGGACATATATGGTTTGGTGGATGGGGTGAGGGTGTGACCCGGTACGACAATCTTGTATTTCAGAATATACTCCCCACGGATGGGTTACCAAGCGGCACTGTCTTTGATATGCTACAAGATCGAAATGGTAATATTTGGCTTGCAACTGAGAGAGGGGCAGTATGCTACCGTCCGGGAAAAACTCCTCCTCTCATTCATCTTAAAGATGTAGTGACTGATCGTCGAAATGGACCGGTAAATTCAATAAGCGCTCCATCATCTGATCAGCTAATCGCCATTGAGTTTTATGGTATTTCTTTCGGCACTCGCCTGGGTCAAATAGTCTATGTATATCGATTACAGGGGTACCAAGAAGAATGGCGTCAGACAAAAGATACACGCGTGGAGTACACGGATCTTCCTATTGGCGAATACACCTTCGAAGTCAAAGCCGTGGATCGTGATCTAAACTATTCTGAAGAATCTGCTACAGTGAAAGTAACTGTTCATCCTCCCTACGGTCAGATAGCCCTCTGGAGTGGTCTTGGACTTTCCTTATTGGGATTGGTCTTGGCCTCAGGGTACGGTATTAGGCGTCAACGAGAAAGAAATCGAGCGCAGAATGAACGTCTTGAACTACAAGAGAAACTGAACCAAGAGCTCGAAGAAGAACTTCAGACCGCTCACGACATGCAAATGGGTTTGATGCCCACTCAATCCCCAATTATTGAAGGCTTCGATATCACTGGGCGCTGTATTCCTGCAACCCATGTCGGAGGCGATTTCTTTCAGTATTTCTCCATCTCAGATAACCGGATAGCCATTTCTCTGGCAGATGTCACCGGCCATGCGATGGAAGCCGCCGTTCCAGTTATGATGTTCAGCGGAGTGTTGGAGAGTGAGATCAAACATGGGGAGGGCTTGGGTGATCTTTTCGCCAGCCTGAACCAGACGCTCTTCAAAACGTTGGACAAGCGTACCTTCGTTTGTTTTACGATGGGAGACCTGGATACGGAAACGCGCATCTTGCGGCTTTCCAATGGGGGATGCCCTTATCCATATCATTATAAAGCAGACTCAGGCGAGATATCTGAGCTTCAGGTTGATGCCTACCCTCTCGGAGTACGTGCCGAGGCATCTTACCCAGTAATAGAAGCCCAATTGGAACCAGGGGATCGCATTGTATTCTGTTCAGATGGGATTATTGAAGCAGAGAATTTAGAGGAAGAGATGTTCGGGTTTGAGAGAACTGCGGAGACGATCAGGAAGGGATGCCAGCAAGATCTCTCAGCGCCCCAGCTTCTCGATCATCTCATCTCTGAAGTGAAATCCTTTACAGGAAACACTCCTCAAGGAGATGATCAGACGGTCGTAGTTCTGGGGGTTGAGGCTTAGGTTTTTGCGGCGGAGGATTTTGTGCCAATTTTGTGTCAAGCGAATGTCAGATGTGCGGATTACGCTGGATAGATGTGAACAGATAGGGAAACGTAATATATTGCGGGACAATGGGATGTGTTAAAAGGTGTTGTTTTTATTGGGAGTTATAAACGCGCCAAATAAGACTTAAAATCCCTTGGCCGCAAGGTCGTACGGGTTCGAGCCCCGTCCCCGGCACCAGTTGCAGGACAAGGACTTACGCCGATTCTGGAGAGTTGGTGTAAGTCCTTTTTTTGTGTTTTAATTTATGGGTCTCGCAAAAGTCTCCATTAAATTCCCCCCAGCTCTTCCTCTCCCTGCTCCTAATCGGTCAGCACCAGGTTGATTAGGCTCGACACCCACTCCCTCAGGAGCTCCAGCTCCTGCGGTAGTGACATCCCCTCCCTCTCCGCTATCCGCACGATCTCCCGGTGCAGAAACGCCGGCGCCCGTAGCGCCAGGAGCAGGAACGCGCTCTCCCCCTCTTGTGACAGGCCCGGCAGAAGATCCTCTTCCGTGACCACTACGTGTTCCACCAACTGCAGGAGCGGCGATCCCATCCTTTTGTCCACTGGATGACGGAACAGCTGGTACAGTACCTTTGTCGCCTGTTTGTTCCAATCGGGCATACGTGTCCTTCTGTGCCAGGCGCTTCAGATAATCCTGATTCACCCTACCGATGCTGCAATCAAAGTGGCGGATTCAATTTTGAAGTGCAATCGCCGCAAGTGTCTGTTTTCTGACGATCTTCCATGTTCTGGGCGAGAAGGCCGCCAGAAAACAGGTGAAATCAATGGGTTACGTTGAGCGAGCTTTGCGTAAATCCTTGTTTCTCACGCCCAAGGGAAATTGTACTTCATAGTTGAATCTAAGCTTTGGAAAAACGAACGTAAATTCGCACTATATCTAAGACCGTAACCTGGGAAAGAACTCCTCTATCCCCTTGATGGAGGCCACACCCAGATATATCATTGTTTCGTGGAGCTGATTCTTTTGCGCATATTTCGCACCTGATCCTCACAGAGAGGAAGTTCTTGAACACCCTACTACCCGGTACCCAGGTTGTCGCTCGTGGTCTCCAGTGGGAGATCGTGCATATCGAACCCGCCGGCCAACAGCAACGGTTCAGGCTACGTGCTTTGCAGGGCGATCTCCGCGGCACAGAGTTTGATCTGCTCCATCCCTTTGAGCCCATCGAACCGATGGTCAGCCAGTTGCAGCCTGAAAAGGCCGGCCACCTCAAGCCCTGGTTGTTGTATCACCAAGCATTCTTGCTGGAGCAGGCCCTGGGCGCCCGTGCGCTGTTGGCCGTGCAGCCCGGTCGTCTACGGATCGACCCCTATCAACTCGTCCCTGTCATGCGAGCGCTGCG
>JABHWQ010000092.1 GCA_018657655.1 Chloroflexota bacterium
AAAGAGATGGAGTTGGAAGAGCAAATCAACACTCGCCAAATAATCATTCCTGGATATGTGGCTCAGATAAGTGGAGAGCTTGAAGAGAAATTGCCGGGCTGGAAAGTAGTAGTGGGTCCCCAGGAAGCCGGTGATCTGGAGAGTTTTATTACTCAATTCCTCAACTAAACCGATATGCCCACAGTTACCTTTAATCCGCTGGGTAAGACGGTTCAAGTAGATTCAGGAACCGATTTGTTGTCCGCCGCTCAACAAGCCGGGGTCGTCATCAATTCTCCCTGTGGGACAAAGGGCACCTGCGGAAAATGTGTAGTTCGCCTGATAGACGGAAGCTTAGAGTCAAAATCATCATCCATTCTCTCTCCTGTCGCTATTCAACAGGGATATATTCAAGCTTGTCAAACATCTGTTTCAGAGGCTTCAGCTGTAATAGAGATTCCCGCCCTCGCTCAGCAGCCAGCCGCACAATTTGCTGATTTATCCGAAAATGCCAAGCGTATCGATAATCATCTTTTCCCCCAGGAATGGCAATACGGTCCACTGGTTGTTCGAAAAAACTGTCATGTAGCAGAGCCGTCAGCCGGTGACGGCTTATCAGATCTGGACCGGCTGCTCAAAGCGGTCAAAGAAAAATTTGGTTCAAAAGAAGTGACATGCGGCCTGCCGGTGATTAAAAAGCTGGCCGATACTTTAAGAGCCGAGAGGGGTAAAATTTCTATCACCGCCGCAGTAGGCGCTGATATTCAGGTGATCGACATATCAGAAGAAATCACCGCCAACCCAAATTTCGGAATCGTGGTGGATATTGGCACGACCACCATCTCAGTGCTATTGATTTCACTTATTGATGGCAAGATTATCGACGGGCAGACAGATTATAACGATCAGCTGGCCTGCGGAATAGATATCATCAGCCGGATTACCTACGCGCAAAACGAAGCTCGCTTGCAAGAGCTCCAGGACCGGGTCCTGGAAACCATCAATCGACTGGTTAAAAAAACTGCAGAAAAAAATAAACTAAAACCAGGGGAATTATTCAGCGCATCGATGGCTGGTAACACAACGATGATTCACCTGTTATTAGGGCTTAAACCTGAGTATATTCGTCTGGCTCCTTATGTACCGACGGTACATAATATTCCACCTCTTAGGGCTTCAACTATAGGACTGGATATCTTCCCGGACGCCCCAATTCACTTTTCACCGGCCATCGGAAGTTATGTAGGTGGGGATATCACTGCCGGTTTATTTTGCACAGACCTGGTTGAGGATACAGAAGAGATCAGTGTTTTTCTGGACATAGGTACCAATGGCGAATTGGTCATCGGGAACAATGAGTTTGCACTGGCCTGCGCCTGTTCAGCTGGTCCGGCTTTTGAAGGGGGGAATATCGGCTGCGGAATGAGAGCCACCGAAGGCGCCATCGAAAAAGTCCGCATCGATCCAACAACCGGGATTGCTGACTGCCAAGTCATCGGGGACATCGAACCCATTGGAATATGTGGTTCGGGTATGATTTCGCTGTTGGCCGGGTTACACCAAACCGGATGGTTGGATGCGGCAGGCAAACTCGATAGACAACGCAATTCATCATCCATTGAGATTAACGGACGCCAGGCTGCTTACACCATTAACAGCCGACAAACACCCGCCCAAGGCTCCCCAATCCGTATTACTGAATTAGAAATCGAAAATATCATTCGAGCCAAAGCAGCTATTTTCGCGGCTTACTCACTATTGTTGAAGCAAGTGGAATTATCCCATGAAAATGTATCCAAATTTTATATTGCCGGTGGTTTTGGACATTTTCTAGTTCTGGAAGATGCCATCGCCATTGGTCTGCTACCCGACATTGACCGCCATAAATACAAATATATCGGCAACTCCTCATTGATGGGGTCTTATATGATGCTGATCTCCGAAGACTTCCGAAAACGCCAGCAGGAGCTGGCCCGGAGAATCACTTACCTTGATCTCAGTATGGATCCCGACTACATGGACCAATACACGGCTGCCATGTTCCTCCCTCATACCGACCTGTCCCTGTTTCCGTCCAAATCTTAAACAGCCAATTTGAATAACACGCAATCTCGATCTTGCAGCTTTTTTAGATATTGAATTATTATGCAACGTTCGAAAAAAAGCTGAAAAAACTAAAACGATTTCTGTCCCAATGCGACTACCCTGCTGAGTTGTTGAATTCTCTGACGATCGTTAAGACCGGACTTGGTTAAAAAAAAAAGAAAAAAAAGGCTTGACGACAAAAACCCTGATTCCCTATTATTCATTGGCCTGCCAACTCATTTTACACCAGTTTTGTTCACTGAGTAAACGGATTAGCAGGCTTTTCGTCACCGTTAAGTGGTCCACTTGGGCATTGAGACGGTACTGAAAGGATTGAATTGAGAGAAACCCCAATAAATCCAGATTAAAAGGAGGAGAACATGAGGATAAGGACATTACAATTGTTATTGATTGCTACAGTCGCACTGCTGCTGACCCTGCCGTCACTGGCCTTTGCGAAGCCCGAAGGCAAAGTCGTATGGGCCTTAAGAGGTCAAAATTTTGCCGGCGCCATCGGTGGTGACCACAGTACCATCAAATGGTTACAGTCATGGGTTCCAGCACTGCACGAGCCAATGCTTATTAAAGACATGCAAGCCAAGATCAAGTCCGGGCTGGCAGAATCCTGGGAAGTTACTGATGGTGGCTTAACCATTACTCTGAAATTACGTCAGGGCCCTACCTTTCATGATGGGTCACCTATAACAGCTGAAGATGTGAAGTTCAGTGTTGAGCGTTATGCCAGCGAAAAACACAAGATGGTATTCTTCAAAGAGCTGCAGTCAAAGCTCGAGAGCGCCACAGTTGTTGATAAATATACGATCCGTCTGAAGTTCTCATCGGCCTACAATCAATTCTGGGATCGGTTCTTCGAGTACTATTATATTCTTCCCAAAAAGCATATTGAGAAAGTTGGGGACAAACATTTCGCTGAAAATATCATGAGTGCCGGGCCATTTAAGTGGAAAGGCTACAAGCAGGATGTCTATCTCGATATGGAAGCTTATGAGGACCACTACCGGAAGGTTCCGGAAATCAAGAGCCTCCGATTCATCTATGTAGTGGAAGATAGAACCCGATTGGCCATGCTGAAAACTGGCGAGGCGGATATGATCGTGCCCAGTCCCGCACACCTCAATGTGATTCGGAAAGATCCGAAGTTTAGACTGGTTGAAGCTGAAAATACCCGAACCGTTGCTTTGGCTATTGGTGATCTGGTCAGGCCCGGGAACTGGCCACTCAAGGACAGACGGGTCCGGATGGCAGTCGCTTATGCCATTGACAAGGAA
>JABHWQ010000044.1 GCA_018657655.1 Chloroflexota bacterium
CCACCTGCAACTGAACAACATCTTTCGGCATTGACCTATGCGATACTCGATAGTCTCGTTTAAAGACGTACCAATATCCAAGGAAATAAATACCAATATACCCAGCGAAACTTCCAAACTGGCTTGACAGTACTACTATCCAAGTATCCAAGTCGCTGGTGGTAAAAGCAGCAATGGACCTGCCCGCGAAGGCTCCTACTCCAGCACTGATCTGCACCGCCACTAGTTTTCCGCTAAAGTATTTCTTCAGTGTTGCTTTAAATCCGGCCATATCACTTCACCGTATCCAAAACCCGGAAACGCTCTTGATGCCTAGAGTATAATGCTTGTAAAATGGCTTCACAATAGGGTTCACACCCATCCTCGTCCCCATGATTTTTCGTCATTATCGCAGGCATATTAATGTTATGCCACAGACAATAGGTTACATGTGATAAATACCATATTTTCCAGGAGAATTGCCTTCCAAACCCGCCCCCTGAATCCTCTCCAAAAATACCTCGACTTGATGATCATATCAGCGTCAATCACAACACCCATCGAACCACTGTGCATTTCGAAAATTGAAATCAATCCCCGTATGGGATCAGTTTTTGTTTACCAAGTATTGACTTAATCTTTACCTGTTCTTAACCATAGTGCGTTGCCATTTATTCTCTTTTTACCTTGAAGATAGTACTATAGTACCATTGGGATTGTATCCGAAAGTGCCGGAGAGGAAAGATATTATGGGAGCTGGAAAGACCGTAGGGCTGTTGCTTGCGATTATTTTACTAGTCATTGTAGGCATGCCCATTCACATGGCATTCGCACAGGTGGAGTCAACACTGCCAGAGACGAGCAGTATCACGGCTCACAAATTCAATGATTCCAACAGCAATGCTATACAAGATGCTGGCGAAGAAGACATCGAAGGATGGTTGATTCGCCTGTATGAATGGGATGGTACTGATTTGGAAAGGATCTCTGAAGAGCGTACCAACTCAGCCGGCCTGGTGAGCTTCAGCAATTTGGTGCCTGCCACCTACAAGGTGTGGGAAGAGCAGATAGGATGCTGGCAGCCAACCACACCGGAAGGTATGAACAGCTTGAGCGGCGGTTATTATGCCCGCATCGCTCTGGAAGAAGGTCAGAATGTTGTCGTGGAATTTGGCAATGTCCTTGCCGATGACGAAGCCCCAATCATAGATATGCCAGAGGATGTTTTTGTAGCGTGTGGAGGAACAACTCGTCCTGATTCTACAGGGTATGCTTTAGCCAACGACAATTGCGATCCAAGCCCGGTCGTCACATATGCAGACAGCCGAGACGGAAACGTAATAACCCGAACGTGGACTGCGAGCGATGCTTCCGGAAACAGTGTCGGCTACGACCAATTCATCACGGTTGAAGACACGAGCGAACCAATCATTGTATGCCCGGGCGCCATAACAATTGAGGATGGAGACCCGACATATCCGAGCAATACTGGTGGGTGGGCAAGTGCGACAGATGACTGCAGCGATAACGTAGACATCACCTACAGTGATAGCCGAAATCAGAACACCATCACCCGAACATGGACCGCTACAGATAGTGCCGGCAACACAGCAAGTTGCGTTCAGGTAATTACTATTATGGAGCCTGCACCAACCTATTCACTGACAATAGCCAGCGGTGAAGGTGGCTCGGTTACCACACCCGGTGAGGGTACTTTCGGACCCTATTACCACGGCGAAACCGTCAATCTCGTTGCAACCCCCGATACAGATTACTCCTTCGTTAACTGGACCGGTACCGGAGCAAGCGCTATCGATGATCCCAATTCCGCCTCTACCTTCATCACGATGAATGGCGATTATGAAATCCAGGCAAATTTCGTCCCGATCCAATGGCTCCGGGTTAACGGGGTGCTCAATAATTGCTGCTCCATAACTATAGATACCGATGATAATACCCCTAACGAGCTGAGTAATGGTGACTCCGGCGTCTTCGCCTTCCCCGAAGGAACCGCCGTCACTCTTTCCGCCACAACCTGCGCCGATTGCTGCGGGGAAGAAAGTCAGTTTTTATACTAG
>JABHWQ010000072.1 GCA_018657655.1 Chloroflexota bacterium
CCTTATAATAAGTTTTTCTGGGGTGGAGATTGCAGTGTAATAGAAGGATCAGTTGGCGCGTTGGAGTTTGGTAAAAGCGTTGTGGTGCAAGTGCTTGCAGAGAGAGTTGCTTTGGGTTTGATGACAGAAGAACTGGCTATGGATGTATCCCTGAAAATTTTCAGGGACAATGCAATAGACTTTTTCAAACTTGGAATAAAATAAAGTTATTCTGAAATCGACCTTAAGCTGCACCTGTTTGTTATTATGTGAGTGCATCGGTTGTTTTAGGAATAATCAAATTCCAGGGCTTATCGCGCAAGAAGCCTTGATATAATAATTTCGGTCCCTATGGGGAATATAGCCGATATTCCCCATAGGGACACCTTGCAATACCTGCTATTCGCTGATTTCCCAGACCTTGATTTTTGCCGGATCCGTGATAATTTTCGGCTTTCCTGCCAGGCTCGAATTCTGGGGTGAGAGTTCGGTAGCCACCATGTCGATATTATCGTTCGGGCATCGGTAGATGCAGATTCCGCAACCCACGCAGTCTTCCGGGTGTATTTTCACGTAGCTTTCCTCGTGGTCCCACGCACGGGTAAGGCACAGTTCCTCGCATATCTGGCAACCTACACCACAGCCGCAGAAAAGGCAGCGTTCCGCTTCCTTGATAGCTTCTTCTGCCGACATGGTGAACTCATAAGTTTCAAAATCTTTTTTCCGCTTGGCGGCATCGACATACCGGGCCGGAACCTTGGGTTCAAGATCGAAATCCGGGTTGCGGTTGATCACTTTTTCAGAGTCAACCGGATTCATCTGGGGTATGTAATCCAGGAATGCCTCGTCGCCCCGCAGGTTTTTGTCCAAGGTTACTGCCGCGTTGGAGCCTTCGGCAATCGATCTGATAACAGTTGCCGGCCCCATTGACGCATCCCCGGCAACGACAAATTCCGGCTGCGAAGTCGCTCCGGTTTCCCGATCGTACTGCAGGGTGCCCCAGGAGGTCATGGTGAAACCCATTTGCTGAGTCTGGACTTCCACATGTTGGCTGATTGCCGTAATAATAGTGTCGCAGTCGATATTAAACTCTGCTTCTTCCACAGCTTCGGGAGGTCTGCGGTCATCATCCTTGGCAATCCCAAGCACGTTGTTGCGCATTCGGATGCCGGTGATATGGCCCTTGCCGTCGTTATTTATCTCCAGCGGGCTAACCGGGTACATTACACGCACGCCTTCTTCTTCCGCTTCATAGACTTCCTCTGGAATAGAAGTCATCTCTTCCTTGGTGCGCCGATATACCATGTACACTTTCTCAGCTCCACGACGAACGCAGGTACGCACGGCATCCACCGCGGTAAACCCGCCGCCGATTACCACCACCTGCTTGCCGATCGGCAGGTCGATCCCACGTTGGCGCTCCTTAAGAAAATCTATCGCCATGTAGTACTGCTCAAGCTCGTCGCTTTCCCCCGGTACATCCAACCGGTTGCCGGATTGCGTACCGAACGCCAGTACGAATCCCTCGTACCCCTGAGCTTTAAGCTCATCGATTGTAAAATCTTCACCCAGTGAAGTTTCCGTCTCGAACTCTATTCCCAAATCCTTAAGGGCCGAAATTTCTAAATCGATAATGTTGCGGGGCAGACGGAATTCCGGTATTCCATACTGTAGCATGCCCCCAAGCATTTTCTCCCGCTCAAACACCTTGACACTGTATCCCGCCCTGGCCAACTCGTGGGCGGCGGTCAGGCCTGCAGGTCCGGAACCGATAACTGCAACTTTTCGCCCATGCTTGTTTTCGTTCCGGATCACGGTTGGATTCCAGTCTTCCCGCTGGGCCATATCCATTACGAAGCGTTTGATTGCCCTGATACGGATCGGCTCATCCTTAACTCCCCGGGTACAGGCGTCCTCACAGGGGAAATTGCATACGTAGCCGCACACATACTGCAAAGGATTTTTAGAAGTGATTTGCCCGTAAGCCTCCTTGAACCTTTCCTGGGCAACCAGCCGTACATAAGCCTGGGCAGGGACATGGAAGGGGCAGGCGTTGTCACATGGGGCTACCAGATACTTGTCTTTAAGGCGGGCGTAACCCTCATAAAGTGTAAGCTCCGGAGCAGCGGTAACAGAGGAGACTACCTGGTCGCGCATATCTCTGGGACGGTCCAGGTTATTCTCATCCATGTATTTTCTGAATTCACGGAAAAAATCGGGGAAATAGCCAAAACCGTAAAGAATAGTGGCAGCACAAACACCAACCAGATCGGCACCGGCGAGGATCATTTCCACACCGTCGTCCCAGGTCGTTACTCCACCGGTACCCAGAATTACCGGCTTGGCTCCGACCATACGCCGCATCATATATACATCACGCAGCGCAAGCGGCTTAAGCCAACTGCTGTTCATACAATACATACCCTGTTCTTTTTGCAGATAGATATCGCTCTTACCCGGCTCGTCCTTACTGATCTGCGTCAGGGCAAGCCGATTACCTACTCCGCAGACCATGTCCGCACCGGCATCGTAACAGATCTTTGCTATCAGGTGCTGGCGGCTGCCTTCCGGTGTAAGTTTGACGCACAGCGGGATAGAAGTTTCCTGTTTGATCGCGGAAATAATCTCGCGCAGAGCCTGGGGATCCTGGCCCTGGCTGGCACCTGTTTTACGGATCGCTTTCTCGGGGTTCTCCGCCAACTCGACGTTGAAAGACATGTTCGGACAACACATATTCAATTCGTTGATATATGCGCCAGCATCCTCGAACTTTTTAGCCATGTTGACCCAGCCCTCGGGGCCTTGCTCGGAGTAGGTGAAGTTCGAGAAAAGCACGAATCCTGGTATCTCACGGCGTGCTTGTTCTATTAGCCGGCAGGCCTCGTCGAGTTTCAAGCGTTTTTCGGCGGTAAAATACAGCAGGTGCTGGGTGGGATCCCAGCCATAACGCGGACGACGGTTGATATATGGAGGTGGATCGAAAGTCAGTTTGCAGCTGGCTCCCGCCCAGCCGAATTCCGCAGCGCGCTTTAGCTGGGAGAGGTACATAGTGGTAGGGCCACTGGAAACAAAAAACGGATTGCGAAACTTGACACCGCAGACCTCCACAGGCAAATCGAAATCCACATCATCAAACGGCTTACGATTGAGATAAAGGATGTCTCCCCGAGGCAGATTATACTTACGCGGCATCGTTTCCCCCTGAAGCAAGATTTAGTTAGCGATTCGAAACCTTACCTAGTAATCAATGGCGCTTTGGCTGTCTTTGTTACAATGAATTATCATCCGGTTGTACCGGAGTCAATTTTTCCCCCGTAAATTAGTATTTTCTAACTTGCCACTTCTAACCATCAGAATGCATTCACTGTAATATAATATTAACCTGATGCCGGTTGGATCGAAAGGATAGCACTGAAAAATATACCCGTTAACTGCTACCAGATTAATCCACATCAATGACAAAGCCAGCTGCACAAACCGATCTCTATTTATCTGGATTCTATTCTGGGAGGGCGATTTCTTAAGCCTGAATATTATATATCCGAGCAAAGGATGATTATTCTTTAAAATAACTTAGCTATCTAAATTCTTTGCAATGCCCGGTCGTGATAAGAGGCGAGAAAGAGCTGGGCGGCAAGTGCTCCGCACAGGGCGAGAAACATGTCCCATTGCGTATCCCAAACATCTCCCTGGGTTCCGAGGAAAGCTTCAGCCGACGATCCCCCTGCTATAGCTGCCCACCATTCAATCATCTCATAAAACGCACTAAAAGCAAGGCAAACTGACAGTACTACAGCAAAGAGCCATTTTCCCCGGACTAATGGCGAAGTTCGCAGTAGAACCTCTCTGGCTAAGATTGCCGGGATGAAGCCTTGAGCCAGGTGCCCAAAACGATCGTAATGGTTACGACTCAGGTCAAATATATCCTGGAACCAGAAACCGATAGGGACACGTGCGTACGTGTAATGGCCACCGAGCATCAGAATAAGAGCGTGGATGAGAAGCAGCCGATATAGGAGAGGAGTAAGCGGAAAGCGCCGAAAGGTGAGGATCAGAACTGGAGCACCAAGGAGAATTGGAAATATCTCTAGCCACCAGGTTACCCGGTCGTAAGGGTTGATAGCAGAAAGTGCCAGACAGATTGCCGCGATGCAGAGAAGCAGAAGCGCCTCATGACGGCGATACCATTCTCCGCTCACGTGTTTCTCCGAATCCAGGAGTGAGAAATCAAATATTGATAG
>JABHWQ010000312.1 GCA_018657655.1 Chloroflexota bacterium
CACATCCCATCCTCTCCGGTCCGGCAATAGAGAGAATAGCCAACAGTCCACTGAAAGAGGTGGTAGTGACCGATAGTGTCCCCGTACCAGAGTCTAAAAGGATCGATAAAATTACGGTTCTATCCCTTGCATCACTCATAGGTGAAGCCATTCATCGCATCCACGCCGATCTTTCCATCGGCGCTATGTTTCAATCGTGAGGTGATTTGTGTTCAAAAAGCTCCTCAATGTCTTGGGCGACTCGAATGAAAAAGAGGTGAAGCGACTTCAGCCTATTGTGGATAAAGTCAATTCAATTGAATCCCAGTTCGAAGGGTTGAGCGCCGATAATCTGCAGGCAAAAACCGCCGACTTCAGGGATCGACTGAGTTCCGGCGAATCACTTGATGATATACTCCCCGAGGCATTTGCTGCAGTTCGCGAATCTGCCCGTCAGACGCTGGGCATGCGCCATTTCGATGTCCAACTCATTGGCGGCATGGTTCTTCATCAGGGCAAAATCGGTGAAATGAAAACCGGAGAGGGAAAGACTCTGGTTGCCACTCTTCCCACATACCTCAATGCCCTTAGCGGCGATGGCGTGCACGTAATCACCGTTAACGATTATCTTTCTAAACGAGATACCCAGTGGATGGGACCTGTTTATCATGCCCTCGGGATGAGCGTTGGCTGTATTCAGCACAATTCAGCTTTTCTTTATGATCCGGAATTTGATTCCGGTGATGATGATTGGCCACATCTTCGTCCGATAGCCCGGCAGCAGGCTTATGGGGCGGAGATTACGTATGGAACCAAGAATGAATTTGGGTTCGACTACCTACGGGATAACATGGTCGCGCATATTTCACAGCGGGTGCAGCGGGGGTTTAATTATGCCATTGTGGATGAGGTTGACAATATCCTTATCGATGAAGCTCGGACACCTCTTATAATAAGCGGTCAGGCAGAGGAACCGCCTGATACATACAAGACATTTGCCCGATTGGTTCCGAGGCTTCAAGGGGAAACCGATTTCACCATTGATGAAAAAACACGTACGGCTATATTGACTGATTCAGGTATAGCCAAAATGGAAAAAGCTTTGGGTATACCCAATCTTTATGATCCGGCAAATTATCATATGGTTCACTTCATGGAAAATGCCCTCAGGGCCCAGGTGTTTTTTCAACGGGATAAGGAGTATGTACTGCGGGATGGCGAGGTTGTAATTGTTGACGAATTCACCGGGCGTATGATGACCGGCCGTAGATATTCTGACGGGCTGCATCAAGCAATT
Source organism: Chloroflexota bacterium (assembly GCA_018657655.1). Classification (GTDB taxonomy): domain Bacteria; phylum Chloroflexota; class Dehalococcoidia; order SZUA-161; family SpSt-899; genus JABMQN01. Next base: position 1,277 of record JABHWQ010000312.1, read on the forward strand.
GAAGCTAAGGAAGGTGTCAAAATACAGCGGGAAAGCGTAACTATGGCGACCGTCACCTTCCAGAATTACTTCCGTATGTACGATAAACTCGCCGGAATGACCGGTACAGCCGTCACTGAGGCAGAGGAATTCAACAAAATTTATCATCTGGACGTAGTTGCTATTCCAACCAATAAATCCTTGATACGGATCGAGTATACGGACCAGATATATAAGAACGAAGAAGCTAAATTCCGAGCTGTAGTTCGGGAGATTGAAGAAATACAACAAGAAGGTCGGCCGATTCTGGTGGGAACCGTTTCTGTTGATAATTCGGAACGTCTTAGCGAAATGCTAACTAAAAAGGGTGTAAAACACTCGGTACTAAATGCCAAACTGCATGAAAAAGAGGCGCATATTGTGGCCCAGGCGGGGGTGACCGGGGCTGTTACGATTGCAACCAATATGGCAGGCCGGGGTGTTGATATCCTGCTCGGTGGGAGTCATGAAGAGATGGCTCGTGACCAACTCCGCAAGGAGGGGGAGGATTTGGCTGCAATTCCCAGTGTCGATTGGAACAGTGCTTTGGGTATGTTGCGCCAGGGAGAAAATCCTACCAACAGATACCGCGAGCGGTGGGCCGAGGTTTTGGCTGAAAAATACGGGCTTTGCGAACAGGCCAAATCAAAAGTCCTCGAAGCCGGAGGTCTGCACATTATCGGCACGGAGCGGCACGAGGCAAGGCGCATCGATAATCAGCTTAGGGGACGAGCCGGACGGCAGGGCGATCCCGGTAGCTCCAGGTTCTTTGTCGCAGTGGATGATGACATAATGCGGCGATTCGGGGGTGATCGTATCGGTGGTATCATGGAGCGTTTCGGCTTTGATGAAAACACTCCCATCGAACACTCTATAGTTTCTAAAGCTATAGAGAACACTCAAGTACGAGTGGAAGCTCATCACTTCGATATCCGAAAACGTTTACTTGACTATGACGATGTACTAAATAAACATCGTGAAATTATGTATGGTGAAAGAAATAAATTGCTGAGTGGGGCTGATCTAAAATCGAACATTCAGGATATGATAGATAACGAAATCAGAAGCGCTGTAGCCTCCAACCTGGCCGACGAACATGGTGATGACTGGAATTTGCAGGGATTGGTTGCCAATGTGAATACAATTTATCCTCTTCCCCCAGATGCCAACGAAGCCAATCTTGCTCGCATGAGTCGTGGTGAAGTTGAAGAAACGCTTCTGGACAATGCGGTTACACTTTATGATGCCAGAGAGCGTGAGATTGAACCGGAGAACATGCGCCTCCTGGAACGATTGGTAATGCTCAGAGCCATAGATACTCGCTGGGTGGAACATCTCACCGTGTTGGAAAACATGCGCCAGGGTATCGGTCTTCAAGCCTATGCGCAAAGGGACCCATTAGTCGCTTACAAAAGGGAATCGCATCAGCGTTTTACCGAACTGCAAGATAATATTCAGCATGCTATAGTTCATTCGATCTATCATGCAAATATTTCCAAGGATCCCCCACCACAGAAAAAGGAAACAAAAGGGGCTGTAGCGATTGGACGCAAAGTCGGCCGAAACGATCCATGCCCGTGTGGCAGCGGCCGCAAATACAAAAAGTGCTGCGGCAGTGATACTCAAAATCCTTAACCAGACAAACAAGAAAAGTTGAATGCCACTGTACGAGTATAAGTCAACTGGCCCCACAAAGTGTATGTTATGTAAAGTGCTATTTGAAGTAAGGCAAAACATAAGCGATGAACCGCTTGATAGGTGCCCTAGATGCGGTTCCAATGTTAAAAAGGTCTTCTCTCGGAACTTCATTGCTGTAATTGATTCACTGTCTCAGAAAGACTCATTCGCTTCCTATACCGAGGAAAAGGCTGATAATCTTGGCCTTTCGGGTGGATTTGCAAAGGATCAGGTTTGGGAATAAATATCGCATTTCTTAGGAGTCTTTGGTGATGGGAAAACATATCGCCATACTAGCTGCATTGATGACAGTAATCTGTATGATTGGTTGGGGATGTGATAATGATAGTCCAACCCCAACTCTGGATAGTACCGAAGGGATCACAATTGAAAGAAATGAATTGGATATGTCCGTTGGAGAGAAATGGCGGTTTTCTTTTTCTGAGAACACAGAGGGTGATGGGAGCGGGGACGCGTTTGGATTCTACGAGTACGAGATATGGGAAGTGAAAGAAGCTAGCGGCTCCAAGCTGTATACAGTTTCTTCGAAACTGGAACTTCAGGAAAGTAACGCATGCAAACCGACTACTGCCAGCGGTACTCAGACCGTTAATACGGATGCCACTCCGATCTCATATAAACTTGACATCTCTGTTGGCTCTGGCTGAAAGGCCAGAAAGGGGTCGGTCGACTCTAAAATAACAGAAAACTCAGCCCACGTAACCATCACGATGGATGATGAGATTACAGAGCATGATATTTCATTGGAACCAGGCACCGTGTTTTTCGACGATGATATGATAGGAGCGCTCGATTTGGTGTATAGCACCTTGCCCCTGGAAACAGGTAAATTATTCAGTGTTCCTGCCCTTTTTCCGGTTGAAATGAAGACAGGCAAATTGACTATCAGCGTACGGGAAGAGCTACTTGAATTAGAAACTGATGGGGAAAAGCTCGAATATTTTGTATGCGAAGTGCCTGAGCTAAGTGAAATACACTACGTGTTTGGAGATGGACAATTGATGAAAATCTTCAGGCCGCAGGATAATGTGACTATCAGACTTGTTGAATATGAGAAACCTTCTGAAGTTGCAGTCAATAACAATTGATACCTCACAACAACTTTCTAGGAACCTATTCAAAAGTCGCGAAAACGAAGTGGCCTAGCGTACTACTTTCTGCTGGTTCATGGAAAGCAAGTCTGCGATGAAAAAGAGGCTTTGTTGCACTATTCAGCCAAATAGAGCCAAAGAATGTAATAGTCTTTCTTCTCCCTTTGGATTTATGCTACAGGGCATGTTTTGGGCATACCTAGCCCAGTCATAAGGTTCATCGCTTTACAGCGAAGGCGCACTTC
>JABHWQ010000101.1 GCA_018657655.1 Chloroflexota bacterium
AATCAGGTGTTGCGCCAAGAACTATTGTCATTCTTGGTACTGGTGAGCGGGAGGGAATGATATTGGTCAAAACCGCTCACTTGTACCCAAATGAGAACACCGTTGTTTTTACGGAAACTGATTTTCTTCCGTTAGGGCCAATTCGGGAACTCTCTATGCAAATGGAGAAATCGTTATGCGAAGCATAAAAATGTGGTTGCTCCTTGCCATTGGGGTGGTTCTTGCTTGCGGGTTGCCTGCCGTGGTCAAGGAGCAAGCCGGGAATATCCCCGGGCAGATTGAGCAGGCTCAAACCAGGGTTGGAAAAGTACAGGCGGATTTCGAGAAGTACCGGCAGGGCGATGAGGATAAGGAGTTCTTAGAGGTTTATGGCCAGAGAGAGAACTGGAGCGCTAATTTCACTAAGGCGCTGGCCAGGGTCGATGACGCGAGAGGAATCCTTGAGAAAAAGGTCCAACCGCTTATCGAACAGAACGACAAGCAAACAGTTGATGCTGTAAGGGTGGAGCTGAAACGCATCACGGAAGCTCTTCGCGAAGCCAGAACACTTGCCGCCGAGCCAGGACAACGAATGGAATTCCTGAAAGAAGCCCGTCAAGAAGGTCCGGAATGGGTAAAAGCAGCCACTGTGGAATTGGCTGAACTGCAATTGCTTTACACGGATCTGTCGGCTGTTGTGAAAACTGCCCAAACAGACCATCCAGATAAAATGGATGATCTTACCGGCAGACTTGGGCAGTCGAAGCAGCTCTATGAGCAAGCGGTTAAGCAACTGGAGAGTGCACAGACAGAGCTCGGAAATGACGTGCCGGACTACGCTCTGCTGGGCGATGGCTGCAAGATTGTGGCAAATAATCTTGCCGTAATCAAAGATCAGGACAAGGCACTTCGCGCCAGGATTGCAGAACTCGGCCAAAGCTACTCCAGACGACTTGTGGATATGAATATTGAATATTTTGTACAGGTGGGAAGAACCTCCTGGAGTAACAAATATGATTATCCTACAGAGCACGAATACACCTACAGTCCGCGCCAGGTGAATGAAGAGGGTTACGGTTTTTTCGCCCCGCTTATCGATAAGCCTATTGTTGCCTACACCAGAGGCTGGACCGGCTGGGGACAGAGGATTGGTATCGACAAGAACCGGTGGAATGCCCTTGAGATCGACTGGCAGGAAAGGTGGCCGCGGGGCGATGACGATTCCGAATTCCGGATTGACGATACTCCGACAAGTTTTTTCCATAAATATGTTGATATCCGAAATGGTGTCGAGACCAAAGGCGACTGGCAGAAAGTCAGCGAGGAAGTCTATGATGCCAATGAGGAAAATCTTGGAATGACAATCATCTCAAAACCATACGGCCAATACGAAGAAGAGGTCAGCCTGGTTGCCAGTCCTGCAGGTATGGACAAGGTTGGCAATCCCCGTTACGGGCGATGGGAAACGGGTCCTGACGGGAGAAGGAGATGGAGTTTTCTTGAGACCTATGCTTTCTACCACCTGATTTTCGGTGGCAGGAGACACTATTATTACCATGATAACTGGACAGGCTGGCGTCGGGATTATAGGGGAAGAAAGCCTTACTATGGCCCTGCAACTGACCCGGCTCGCTATGGTACTTACAGCAATAATACCAGACAAAGTTATGCCGGCAGTACGTTTGCGAAAAGAGGAGGGTTCAGGACACAGGCCCCCTCCACACGAGCAGCGGGCACTGCCACCCGTGGCCGAGGGCCTGGTGGAAGAGGAAAGTAATTCTCCGGCGCTTCTTTTAGCTCCGAATTTTTTCGGTACTTGATTTGTTTTATAATTTTCTCACTCTTTTTTAAAAGAGGGGATTGCACAATGACCTATCTTGAAAATTTGAGTATCTACATAGTTTACGCTGCTGTTGTTCTCGCTTACATCTGGATTGCCAAAAAGTGGCGTGATGTTGCAACCAGGAAGTTCGATGATGACAAGGAAATCGAGCAAAACGGCAACATGGCTGTTGGCCTGAGGCGCTTCGGGTTGTATCTCGGTTTGGCTATCGGTATGTCCGCGGCCCTTACCGGAGAAACTTTGGGTTTTGTCAACGACCTGAAAACACTGGCTATCGAAGGTGCACTGGTACTGGTTATGATGATGCTTTCGAGATTTTTTAATGATGCTATTATCCTGCACGGTATCAACAATGACGATGAAGCCCAGGCTGGCAATACGGCAGTCGGTCTTGTAGAGGCTGGCTCTTATATCGCCACTGGTTTAATCATGTTCGGCGCTTTCTCAGGCGGCGGCGGAACAGTTCTGCAGGGTTACCTCAGTGCTATGCTTTTCGCCGTGTTGGGTCAGGTATCGTTGCTTATCTTTTTCCAGGCTTATGAGTTTGTCACCTCCTTCAACGTAAGAGAAGAAGTGAAGGCGGCCAACCCGGCGGCAGGTCTGGCTGTGGGATGTATGCTAGTTGCTCTGGGTGTGCTCCTGCGTGCGAGTATTGCAGGTGACTTCCAGGGCTGGATGGTTGATATCAAGTCTTTTGCTCTTAGCACAGCCAACGGTATACTGCTGCTTCTGATCTTCCGCAAGGTTATCGACTGGCTATTTCTGCCGAACACTACTCTGCGCGTTGAAGTTGAAAAGAAGCGAAATGTAGCGGCAGTTGCAGTAACTCAGGCATGTATCCTGGCCCTGGCCATCATTATTGCCGGTGTTATTTGAGCGGCCGTTTAGCAGAGCCTCACCTCAAGACAGGGAGTCTGTTTTCCTCGATAGCTTCCATCGCTAAGGCCTGACGTTAAGAGCAGAGAATGTTGTTTTCAGTTACCTTATGCTAATCCTTTGCCCTGCGACCATCAATCTCCCTATGAATTTTTGGGAGATTATATCGTGCAGGAGCTTAATCGGCAGAGAAATCTATCAATAAAAGAGCTGTCGTGAGTGCCTTTCTTTCCAGGTTCAAGATCAATATTCCCACCACGCTCCTTGCCGCATCGATGTTTTTCACCGGGGCATGCGGGCTGGTGAGTGAGTATATCCTCTGTACTGTCAGCACATACATCCTGGGCAACAGCATCGAGCAATTCTCGATTATCATTGCATTGATGTTGTTCATGATGGGCATTGCCGGCTATCTGCAGAGATTCATGAGTGATGAAAAGCTGGTTGAAAAATTTATCCTCGTCGAGACGATCCTGGCACTGCTTAGCGGTTTTGCACCAATCGCCATCTACGCAGCCTTTGGCGCGATGGATTATCATTTCAAGATCGTCCAGTACTTCTTCATTATGTCAATCGGTTTTTTGATCGGCTTTGAGATTCCACTCGTGTTGAGAATTAATGAGAAGTATTCCAAAACATTGAGTATCAACATTGCCAATATTTACTCTCTGGATTATCTGGGATGCTTTGCCGGTGCGCTGGTTTGGACATACTATTTGCTCAAGTATTATCCGCTTACAGAAATCAGTTTCATGATGGCGGGGCTGAATTTTTTTGTTGCAGTGCTGACATTCGGGTATTTCCTGTCAAAGAAGGCTGTCAGCAGACGGATGAGCACATTAATGCTGGTTGCATGTACCGCTGGTGTTCTCATTTTTGGTTTCACCCACAACCGCGGGTGGAGTTCAGATCTCGAGCAAAAGATGTACGATGACAGAATTGTCTTTGCTGAAACAACAAAGTACCAGCGAATTGTCATTACATATAACAGGCCGCTTGAAGAGCACCGATTGTATCTCAACGGCAATCTCCAGTTCAGCAGTTCGGACGAGCAAATCTATCACGAGCAACTTGTACACCCTGTGATGCAACTAGTGCCAGGCCATCGAAGGGTTTTAATCCTGGGCGGAGGCGACGGCCTGGCCTTACGGGAAGTTCTCAAGTACAAGGACGTCGAGCATATCACACTGGTCGACCTTGATCAGGATATGATCAGAATTTGCTCAACGGACACAG
>JABHWQ010000517.1 GCA_018657655.1 Chloroflexota bacterium
GGTTCGATAGTCTCCGTGGCCACCACCGCGAGTCGACTGAAAATAGTCCGATTGTGCGGCGGAAATACTTCCCAATCCGGGGCCACCTCGGGACATATTGACGATGACAGCAGGAAGTTCACAGGCTGCCAGATAGGAAATTCCTTCCTGCTTCAAGCTGATTCCCGGGCTGGATGATGAGGTCATGGTTCTGGCTCCGGCCAGACTTGCTCCATAAACCATATTAATAGCGGATACTTCACTTTCCGCTTGAACGAAAGCACAGCCTTTCCGTCTGCTTAGATGCGTAGCCATGTATTCAGTGAGTTCATTTTGAGGAGTGATGGGGTAACCAAAATAGCACTGGCATCCGGCCCTGATGGCGGCTTCCGCAACAGCAGCATTTCCATACATGAGAACTTTAGTCACGGTACACCTCTATGCATACTTCAGGACACACCAATGCACAAATGGCGCAACCGGTGCATTCACTTTCGTCGTTATAGCTGGCTGGCAGATAGCCTGCTGCGTTTAAATTGTCTGCTGGAGAGATCGATGTTTTAGGGCAGAATTCCATGCATATCTGACACCCTTTACAAAGCACCTGATCGATCTCAATGTAACCTTTTCTCATCCTGACCTCTATCCTAAATCCAAATAAACACCTCTACTATTGTATGATGAAACTGCTTATGTCACAAGTCCCCAAAGCTACTCCGAAGTTTAGAAGACAGTAACACAACCAAAAACCCCTCCGAATTACAATCCCGGGGGGGGTTCTATTACACAATCTTGGAACTACTGTGAACTATTTTTTATGAGACGATAACTAATCTTCGATCTCTATCCGATAGCAGCACGCATCGTCTCCATTGGGCATGAGTTCTGTAAATTTAATGTCTGCCTTCATACCTGTCCAAAATAGATTTCAGGCTGAGCATTTGAGTAGAGACTCCTCAAAGCGGTAAGGTAAAAGTCGAACCCGATCACCAAATATTCTGAAGGAGTCTCCACCAAGAAGTTTACAACAAGTTTGTTCAGTCAAACACTCCAAGTCATGCCCCGTGTTCATCGCACTGCGTCTCTATTGGATCGTTGGTGGCTTGGAATCCATCAGGGCACAATACAGCCATCACATCTTGGACACTATTTCGATGACTTCACATTCAGGTTCTATCGACGCACATCCAAAGCTCGTGGTTTACGCTTCTACCGTTTGATGCAGCAGGCTGTAGATTGCGTTCCTGTGTCATGTCAGCCAATTGTAGGAGATCACCATAATATGTAGTAGATGGTTGAATTGACTGCAAACCCACCATATTCTGTACGACACTCTATACTGGGCTACGCCGTTCCGAGTTATTAGGGCTTCAGTGGGAGGATATCGATATTGATCTCGCTGAGCTAAGGATCATGAGAACGCGCCACCAACTTCATGATGGCTCCGCGGTACTCAAAACACAAAAAAGCCCTCCGGCAATTTCTTCCGGAGGGCTAATACTAGCCACAAATTTTGGTAGCGGGGGTGGTAATGCGGTACTTGGCAACTAACCCATTTTGCTTTAATTTACCATTTGGTGTAAGGGCTGCGCGAAGGGTGAGGCACTCATAACGTCCGAATTAACAGGCCGCAATGGCATATGCCAGATTGACTTGGAGGCAACCCGTTTATTGCCTGAGATTATAGCAGAGATTTCGGATTGCATGCTGTATCTGTTATCATTCCCTTGCCATGAGTGGAGGTCTATGATACAATTCTGCAAAGCCTAGCGTAACGGATGAGATTACCCATCTTATCTATTTGACCAAGTTCAGGGATTTTCGACATTGATGGAGGCAGTTATGACAGGTGCGTATGATACTTATATTGGGGCTATGGAGCCCATCCTCACTCTAGCAGCAAGCTTCACCGAACCCGCCAAGGGGGCCGCCGCAAGATCGTTCCTGCAGAACCCGTGTCAGGTAATGCCCAACTTTGCCAAGCAAATTCCTGCGGGATATCTGGAAATGGGTATGACTTTGAACCGGATGTCGAGAAGGAAGGTTCAGCAAAACCTGAATAGGGCTCTGCGAAAAAACAACGATGACTTCAGAGAAAAGGCTGAGTTATTTGCGGCAATCGTGGAATTCCTGGCGGCAATGGGAAGTGCGGGTCATACTCTGCACGAGGCAGACGAAATCTTTGAATCGATGATAGACGAGAACCATGACCGAATAACAAACTCACTTAACAATGAATATGGCCCAATAATATCTTGTCGGACATATGTAGGTGATGGTGAAGTTGGAGCTAGCCTCATGGGATTCATTTGGGAAAAGTTCGCGGGGAATGCTGAAGCGCGTCTTACTCCGACAATTACAAGAGTCTTAGCACTAGATGAAAAGGATGTTCTCAAAACATGTTACCGGCTCATTTGGCTCAGCCAGAACCTGGATAGTGAGGAAGTGAAAGAGGGAGCAGAAAGTCTATTTCGAACATGGCTCGAAGAACACTATGGAGTGAACACAAACAATGTCAAGAAGACGAGTGCCGATCCAGAAATCGACCGACAAGGAGACCCTAATTCGGAAGCCATGTTCGAGGAAGAAGAAACAAAGTTAGATATTGAATTGACTATCAAAGAGATACTTAGGGACAAAAAACCGCGCTTGAGGCAGTTGATAAGGCTGCACTCATCCTATAAAAACAAAGAAATCAAAAAAGATGAGTATGAAGAAAAGTTGTTAGAGATCGGCTATTCGCCATCCGCTGCGCGGCAGGCTGTTAGCCAATTGCGCAAGAACCATCCTGAATTGAGAGAACGCCTGACAGCAAAATAAATATTCAATCAAACAAAATCCCTCTCGAAGAGGCCCTGATGATATCAGGGCCTCTTTTTTTTGTCACAAAAACCCTTCCCCCAGACCGTACCGGGTGAAGGAGGCAATGCACAAAAAGAATCTAATGAGTGCATTGAAGTGACAAACATGAACAAAACCAAAAACGAGAGGACAGCGAAGGAAAGGGATGCCCGTGAGGCGGTTCGAGCAATAGACAATTTCAGAATCGTGGGCATCGAATACGGGGACAACGATCTAACGTTGGATCGAATAGCCTTGTCGAGCATAGCCAAGGCTCTAGTGGTGATTCGAGGAAAGCTGGAAGAGAAAGACGACGCCTCTGAAGATGGAAAAACAACACTCCCTAATAAAAAACAGGGGGGCGAAGATGTCTAGGAACATATCTTCAGAAAGTAAGGTGGTACTTGCCGGTATTGACACTCTTGAAGTGGGGTTTTGTGTGGATGGGTACAAATTTAGCGATGTACAATGGTATGACTTAGCGGAAGCTAAAGAGCTCGCGCGGTCAGTAGATTTTGGTGAAGATATGGGAAGTGTGAACTTTCAAGGTGTCCCATTCGTGGTAATGCGTTCGGGATCGCGTCGCCATACCTACACTCTGGTAAATGATGATATGACAGTCCAGATTAAGCCTGGGGCGCTGGGTGGGACGATATACCCGGAAGTACACATAGTCTTCAGATCGGCTTATCTCTGGCGCAAGAATGGATGGCTTGATGCCTGTATAGAGACAAAGCGGTGGGTGAGCCAATGGGCGCATGTACGAGAGACGAAAGTATCAAGAATGGATGTAATGGTGGATTTGGCAATACCAATGCCAAAGCTGCAACATAACTACATAGAAGTGGTGAGCCGAATGCAAAAAAAGCATTCGTTTGTTGAAGGTCAGAAACGGGAGGTGTTGGTCGAAAGCGCAATGGATATTCAGCAATTCACGAAAGGGTTGAAATTGACGGGTTATAATTTTGGTAGTAGCGAGCTTATGTGCCGGATGTACGACAAAACCCATGAAATAAAAAAGAGTGGTAAGGAGTGGTTCAAAGAACTATGGGAGCGTTCCGGGTGGCAAGAAGGAACGCCAGTAACCCGGATCGAATTTCAATGCAGACGAAAATTTTTAAAAGAAATGAGCATCAACAGCATAGATGATATTGAAAATGGTCTAGCGGATACCTGGCGCTACCTCACGGAAGACTGGCTGAAGCTGTGTGTGGTGATGACCTGCCCCCAGTTATTGTACCACCCCCAATGTTAGAGATGGGAGGAAAGCTGGCTGGATTGTCTCAGGGGCAGGAGGCCGATATCCAAGCGAACTATGAGGTCTCACCTGATTGTATTCCTTCCTCCA
>JABHWQ010000178.1 GCA_018657655.1 Chloroflexota bacterium
AATGAGACTCGAAAATCTGATCAACGCTGCGGCAGAATTCGATGTCAGCGGAAATTACGATTGTAACTCCTTCCTGCATTTTATAGGCAATTACCAGATTCACGAGCTCGCCACCGACGATGCGGTTCGAGTGATGACGATTCACCAGTCCAAGGGATTAGGATTCGATATTGTTATACTACCGGATTTGCAGGGCAGGAGCATGACTAACTCCGGTGATCTTGGCTTAATAACTGCGCGAGATCCAATCACTAATCATCCCATCTGGGCCCTCAAAATGCCGCGCAGACTCATTGCTCAAAACGATCCGACCTTAGCCCTGCAAATAACCACAAACGACGAAGCCGCTTGTTTTGACGCACTCTGCGTGCTGTACGTGGCGTTAACCCGTGCCAAACAAGCATTATATATGGTCACCAGTTACCCAGGTAAAACCTCCCAGACTCTTTCTTCAGCCAATTTTCTCAAGATGCAACTATGCGGGGAATCCAAGCCTAAAGAGGGTCCCCCAGTTACAATCGATGGTGAAGAATTCACCTGTCTATTTGAAATCGGTGAACGCGATTGGTACACTAAGACTCTCCCCAAAGAGCAAGTTAACGAACTTGTGGAACCACCGGGCATATCAGAGGACTTCCGTAAGCAGCCTTCGCACCGGACACGATTTGTTCGAGTATCCCCTTCAGAACAAGCGGAACACGAGCAAAATGCTGCCTCGCTGTTTGAACATGCCTTCTACGAGAACCGAGACTTTGGTACCGCCATTCATGATCTTTTCGAACAGGTTAAGTGGTCTGCCGAGGTAGATGCTGATAACTTGATTGAAGAATGGAACCGGAAATCATCGGCAGAGGAAGAATTCAAACAAAAAGTCAGTGAGCAGTTCCGACAGGCATTGGCATCCCCGGAAGTGATACAATCTTTGGCCCGACCCGAGGGCAACGTTGAATTGTGGCGCGAAAGGCACTTTGAGATTATTCTGGACGAAAAATGGGTAACGGGCACTTTCGACCGCGTTGTAATCTTGCAGGACACCGGTGGCAATCCGCTGAAGGCCACGATCACGGATTTCAAGAGCGATGAGATAGGGGACGAAACAGATTTACAACATGTAGCTCAACGATACCATCGCCAACTTTTACTTTACAAGAAAGCGCTATCGCATATGCTGCGGCTGGACCCTTCGCGAATCGAATTGAAACTTCTCTTCACGCATCCATGCAAAGCCTACCAGTTTCACTAAGCTTCGAAACTCAATTCAGTCTATCTTGACAGGCATTGCAGAAGTTTCTAATATGTTCTTATTCAGGTTGGGGGTATATATCTATGGCTAGTCTACGAGCATTCTTTACCAACATGTCATCCCCGACGCCTCTGCGCAGGAAACTTCGCCTTGCATTCCGTAACAATCTCATCAAATTCAAGCGGCGGCAAAATTGCTGTGGTCACCATGGCGAACCCGGTTGCTGAGAGATACCCAAACAAACTCCTGGTCAAGGAGGATAGATTGGTAAAGACAAGGCCCTATATTGCGTATCCCAAACATATACTGAACTCTTGCCAATCTGCTACTTCCCGTATTATATTGGTTTAGGAAAAGAAGGAGGCTCAATGAAAAAGGACCTCATGGATATACTCGCCTGCCCAATGTGCAAAAGCGAACTCGAATTGACCATTAAAGAAGAGAATGAAAAAGAAGTTGTAACCGGCTCACTCTATTGTGCCAAGTGCTCGGAAACATATCCTATCAACGATGCTATCCCCAATCTGCTTCCCCCGGACCTTCGCAATCAATCCTGAAATCTCATAGTTACTAGTTGCAAAGAAATCACAGAGGATACTGCGAGAAAACCAGAGCTTGTTATCAGGGTGTGTAGGTCGCGCAGGACTCCGGCGATTCCCACACTTCTACGCTGGCAATTGAAACCGGTTTACCTTCGAACCGAGGTTGAAGTTCTCGATATATCGTAGTGGCCATGTTCTCCGAAGTAGGGTTGATTTCATCGAATGGCGGGATGTCATTCATACACACATGATCGAACCGCTCCAATATCTCCTGCAAGCACTTTTTTAATTCCGAAAAATCGAAAGCCAAACCAATCTCATCAAGCTCCTGGGTTTCCAGCGCTACCACTACTTCAAACCGGTGTCCATGAAGGTTCTCGCATTTACCTTTGTAGTTGCGCAGATAATGAGCAGCATCAAAATGTTTTCGAACCGATACTCGATACATTTCCCCACTTCCTTACTTGCTCCGAATCAGTTAATTCAGAAAGCAATTCTTTGATGGTTTTGGCGTTCAGCGGAGGGGCAAGCCACGGTGCAATTTCTGCCAATGCAACCAGCACAAATCCCCGTTCCCCAATACGGGGGTGCGGTATAATCAGATTCTCGGACTCAATTTTCTGATCATCATAAAAAAGCAGATCGATATCAATCTGGCGAGGAGCGTTAGGAAAGCTCGGGACTCGACCCATTTGAGCCTCAATTCCCTTGACAAAAGCGAGCAGTTCATCAGGATCGAGATCGGTTTCTCCCCGGCAAACCAGGTTTAGAAACCATGGCTGGTTTGAGTAGCCCACCGGTTCAGTTTCATAGATCGAAGATACCTGATTTAATGCCACATGTTGAGTTAGAAGCTCAAGCGCTTTCATCAGGGTTGCTTCCCGATCCCCCAGATTGGAGCCGAGACCAAGATAGATCGTACCCATTTAAATTCAATTGTATCATTGCCTTCAAAAAGCGCCAAGACTTGATTGCCCCGAGAACCTCAGCTAGAATAAGCCTGAGGCAATAGAATGTTTGAGTCATTATCAGATAAGCTCGCAGCAGTTTTCAATAGGCTCAGTAGCAAGGGGAAGCTGACCGAACAGGACGTCGACGAAGCGTTACGAGAAGTCAGAGTAGCACTGCTGGAAGCCGATGTAAATTTCAAGGTTGCCAAGAGCTTCATCGCCAAAGTACGCGAACGTGCGGTGGGTAATGAGGTCCTGGAGAGTCTCACGCCGGGACAGCAAGTTATAAAAATTGTAAACGAAGAGCTGATTGCGATCCTTGGTGGCGGGCAGCAAAAACTGGCCAAGGCCGATTCTCCCCCCACGGTTATCTTGCTGGTCGGACTACAGGGCGCAGGTAAAACCACAACCTCCTCCAAATTGGCATTACACTTCAGACGAGGCGGTCAAAAGCCGTTACTGGTAGCGGCTGACCCCTATCGTCCTGCCGCAGTAGCCCAGCTGGTTACTCTGGGCAAACAGCTCGATATTCCTGTCTACTCCGATGAGAAAACCAAGAAGGTCGATGACATCTGCAAGCAAGCTTTGAAGCGTGCCAAAGAAATCGATGCAACCACCGTGATTTTGGATACCGCCGGCCGACTTCACATCGACGAAGAGTTGATGGACGAGTTGGAACGGGTCAAAAAGACGACCAACCCCACCGAAGTGTTGCTCATCGCAGACGCCATGACCGGACAGGAAGCGGTTAAAATAGCTGACGAATTCAATGCAAAAGTAGGCCTCACCGGAGTCATTCTCACCAAGATGGATGGTGATGCTCGTGGTGGAGCGGCGCTTTCTCTTACATCGGTGACCGGTGTGCCCATAAAATTTGTGGGCATTGGCGAAAAGGCTGATGCCTTGGAACCGTTCCACCCCGATCGTATGGCTTCCCGCATTCTCGGCATGGGCGATATGCTGACTCTCATCGAAAAAGCTCAGGTTCACTTCGATGAAAAGAAAGCTCTGGAACTGGAAAAGAAAGTACGCAAGGCCACCTTTGATCTTGAAGATTTTCTAGATCAACTTCAGCAGCTAAAAAAAATGGGCTCCATAGGCCAGATTATGGATATGATTCCCGGCATGTCTAAGGTCATGAAAAAGCTACCTGCAAATGCTTCTGTTGATGACAACCAACTCAAAAAGATCGAGGCCATCGTTCTCTCCATGACTCCCAAGGAACGTAACAGGCCAGAGACTATTGACGGCAGCCGCAGGCGCCGCATTGCCAAAGGCAGTGGCACCACTCCGCAAGATGTGAATCAACTCCTCAATCAATTCCGCCAAATGCAAAAAATGATGAAGCAAATGAGTTCTGGCAAGATGCGCGGTCTGAATATCCCCGGATTGTGATCTCGGCAGAACTAATCCCTTTGTATTAGTCCCCACTGATTTCTATCTTCGTCCAAGTATGCCAAGCGCTATACAGCCATAATTTTGACTCTCGTCTTTGGCAATTCAAACACAACTTTTCCAAAATAATCATCGGGGTTTGATTAGGTTACGGTACTGACGTGTGATAAAATATTTGTAATGGTCTTATAGCAATGGCACAAATCGATACACTCGTCTAACAAACCGTATACAGCTACGGGCTTCTTTGTCACCGCGTTATATTACTTAAAAAGTAGTCCTCAATAGACTGTCATTCGTCAAATTTGAAGGGAATCATGACCAGCAAACTGACCTTGAAACTAACCAGGGCTAGAGAGATACTTCAAACTGAAGGATCAATCCAGCTACAAAGCGAGGATTCAAGTTGCTTGTACGTGCGATTTTTTGGCATGACGTCTACATATTGCATGTTCAAAACCTTGAGGATAGCGTTAAACTCAATGAAGTTGATTTTAAGCCCAACATTGATAATCTTACCCTAGCGGTTATTTCCACAAACAAAGAGGCGGATGAATTAGAGAATTATGGTTATGAATTCCGTCTATGTCCTACCACGTGGAACGTGAATCTAGAGGTGTACAAGAAAAGACTGGATCAAGGGACAATAGCGTTCTGCACATTCGTTGGGCAAGAACTTGCTGCCATACTATGGGTTATTCCGAACCAACAAACCCATGACAGGATCGGTACCTTCCCTCAAAAAGTGAACTACTCAAACAACGAAGTATCCGGCAGGGGTGCATGGAGTAATCCAAAGTACAGGGAGATGGGACTTCTAAAATACAATGCTTTTTTCAATAGAGATCCATTTCTGTTGAGGAAAGGAATAACAGTAGTTCGATACGGTGGACCAACGTGGAATATCGTTGGGCATAGTCTAGTAACCAATGGCCTTGGAGCCATACCATATGCAAAAGCCCACCACACTAAAATATTTTGGTGGAAATTTTGGAAAGAAATACCAATCAATGACAAATGAACCAGAGCAAAATCGCAAATAGGTTGCTTTCATTGAACCCAAAGGTCAGCATATATCTACAAGGAGAGGCAATCCAGACTTCTGTAACTCGTATTCTCCGCTTTAGGAGAAATTATACTTGTTTAATCACCACCAAGATTAATATCTTTTAATTACCCAATTCCAATGATATTTTTTAAAAAACTCAATATACAGACCAAGCCATAGTATCTTGGCACCTAGTTTCTTCTTGAATTTTATTGCTGGTGGATTAGAACGTTCACTGACGCTATAGAACGTATCCCGGCCCATTTCCGTCAATACCTCATATACTTTATACCTAACAAAAGGAGCTATGTTCTTGCCACGAAAAGATGGCATAGTTACTGCATCAAACAAATAGGCCTCATGGTCATTCAATCGCAAATTGTTGACCAAGATAGAACTCTCTTTTAAATCAATCCAAGTAAAGGCTGCAATCTGATCATGGTATTTGGCACCAAAGCATTTCTTCCCTGCAGTTAATTTGTCCAGTAACTCTCCTTCGTGACGGCCCGCTAACTGCTCAGCGATTATCTTCATCTCTTCAGGGCCGAAGAAACTAAAAGAATAGCCTTCCGATGTATCTCGAAGTTCTGGCCGAGTGACACTACCGGCACCTTCTTGGTACCAATAATACGTTCTTATCCAGACCCCTTTTCCCCTCAGAGCCCAGCTTAAATGGTGTAATACTAATCCGAAGCGAATTGCGTGCCATATGTTTCGCAACTTAGACATCAGTGACCCCCTAAAAACTCAACGTGAGCGCACTTATGCAGATCATGATTGTAGCCCCAGTACCTGTCTAACTTCTTTATGTGAATACGGGATGCATTCCAAAGCCTTAGCAACTTGAACGATCCTCTCTATGAGTTCCCGGTTTGTAGCGAGTCGCTTCCTTTCAGCATCGAAATAGATATTATCTTCTAATCCAACACGGACCCCTCCACCGGCAATTAAACCTAATGAATTCATCTTTAACTGATCGTTTCCAATCCCTCCAGCAGACCATATCGAATTGTTTGGAAGCTCTTTTATCATCAGACCGAGACTCAGCAGATTAGCCTGAGCACATGCAATATTTCCTAGTATCAAGGAGAAATAGTATGGGGGTTTAATAAGCTCTTTTCGGATAAGATAAGATGCATAATTTATCATGCCCAAATCAAAGACCTCAAGTTCGGGGCGTATTCCATTGTCCAGCATTTTCTGTGCCAGGGCTTTGATCATATCCGGACTATTGATACTGGCCTGTTTGTTGAAATTGAGTGAACTCAATGTCAAGCTGCCAAAATCTGGTTTCAATTCTCCCGTTAAGTCGAGACATTCTGAACGTTTCTCAAACTCAGAGACCATTCTTCCGCTTGTTGATACACAAATAACAAGGTCTCTGTTCTTCTTCCTGATTCCGCTGATGATCTCAGCATATAATTCTTTTTGAAATGCTGGTTCACTGGTAGTTTGGTCACGAACATGAAGATGAACCATATTAGCCCCAATCTCTGCGGCTTCGAGGACTTCTTCGATAATTTCTTGGGGCTGGGTCGGAATATGCGGGGGTCATGTCTTTTGTTGGAATCATCCCTGTAGGGATGAAGTTTATAATGAATTTCCGGTTCATTCACATACCTCCTGATAAATTGTCACCTAATACCTCAGAATAGGGCAACACGAATCCTAATTAAATTGGGGATTATATACTTGATACAGGGTAGAGTTTTGTGGTATTATAACTAATCATCAGAAGATTTAGCTTTGTGGCTGTCTTTCTTATGTGCTACCTTTTGTGCTTCTTCGACAACCTTCTTGGGGAATAGTCTCTTAGCTATTTCTTCGGTATTCAGTTTATCGGCTTTCTTTCTCTTAGGCATAGGAGGTCTCCAATGGCAAAGAATAGCGGAACCGCAGAGATAAACCTTGTAAAGCTCGTTGATAAGTTCCACAGTGAGGATAAGTGCAGGGAGTATCTTGAAGAACTACGCTGGCCAAATGGTGTTGCTTGTCCTCGTTGTGGTGATATGGGCGTTTCAAGGATTCAGAAGCGCAACCAGTATGAATGTAATTCATGTCGTTATCAGTTCTCCGTTACTTCTGGCACTATCTTCCATGACACTCATCTTCCGCTGTGGAAGTGGTTTCTCGTTACTTACACCATGATCGAGTCCAAGAAAGGTGTCTCCGCTAACCAGATTATGAGGGAAGTTGGGGTATCTTACAAGACTGCATGGTATCTTTGTCATAGAGTCAGGGAGTCTGTTAGGGATGCTTACCCATTTCCCCTTAGAAACATTGTGGAGGTCGATGAAACATGGGTTGGTGGTAAGAGGCGCGGTGTTGGACATGGCTATAAGGGTAATAAGACCGTTGTCTTAGGTGCTGTCGAGCGGGGTGAAAAGGTTGTCTTAAAGATCGTCCACGCAAGGGACAGGGAAACCCTCCACAACTTCATAAAAACCCACACCGCACCTGATACTGAAGCCATCTATACTGATGATTGGCCTGCCTACAAGGGGATTGCTGACTATGATACTAGACATGAGACCGTCAACCATAGTGCAGAGGAATGGGTAAATGGAGACGTTCACACAAACACCATAGAGAATGTTTGGAGTCTTCTAAAGCGTTCTATCGTTGGCTCATTTCACAAGGTTAGCAAGAAGCACCTTGACGCTTATCTTGATGAATTAGAGTGGCGATTTAACAATCGGGATAATCCATACCTATTCAGGGATACGGTTTTGAGACTCATTCAGTCTTCCAATCTGGAATATCGGGCACTAGTTTCGGATTGTGGTTGAAATCATGTAGGGTACGAACTACCCGTCGAGTCTCACCGACTAACTTTATATCCAATATTAACTTTGACCTCTTGGGGAAAGGGTGTATTGCAGGGATACTCTCAATTTGGTTAACTGACCACTCGCCTTTCGATTCCGGCTGTATATCAATACTCTTCAATGGCCAATGATTTGGGTAATCCTGTATTTCCAAATATCTTACAAACAACCGCCCACAGTCCCCAAAGCACCACCTCTTCCTTAACACTATACTAGCTGAATCTATATATATCTTGTGGTGGGTGTGATTAATAACATTCAAACCAAATATAGCTGAAAATTGGTCTCCGGGTGTAAGGGCATACTTAGGGTTCTCCACGTATTTACCGTTTTCCAAGACTCCTTCGAGATACTTGTTTGGAATTATCTCGATCTCCAAATCATCTTGTTTTTTTCTAGAAAAAAACCAATAAACCAACCATATAAAAGCTATAAACCAGATAATCCCAGAATACAACCAGTCCTGAATAGGCATTACCTCTGCCCCGAAACCAACCAGTGTAAGTATTCCAATGCCAGCCCAATTCCGCAGTATTGACATGCACCCATAATACTACTCCCCCTTAACGTTGACAATACGCTGTATTAGTAGTAGATTGTTTGTGCCTAGCAAACCACTATGTGTGCAGCACGGTAGCCCACCTAACGGGGCTGCCTTCCACCAACCTGAAGGACTGGAAGCCTAGAAGACGGGAGGCAACTAGCCCCAAAGGGAGGTGATATAGTTGGCTAAGACCCAGGATGGTAATAAGATTGTTGTCGTCAAGTCGTACATACGGCAAGTCGGTGACAAGCAGGTACCTGTCAGAGGACACCGCCGGTCAACACCTAATTAGGTAGAGATTGTCTGGGCTACCGTGCTGTACTTACCCTGTATCAAGTATACAAGCCCCATTAAATTATACTTGATAAAACACCATTCACCAACTCAAACAGAGGATGATCCATGATTATTACAGCGTTTTGCCAAATGCAAAAGATGATGAAGCAAATGATTTCCGGGAAGATGCGTGGACCGAATATCCCGGGGTTTAGACTTGTATTAGGGCCATGACTCCGCCCATATGATACGTACTAGGTAACTAGCCTTTTATTAACAGGATTTTGGCACTTAGGAAATGAAACTCCCCATATATACTGTGGGGAGTTTTTTGTGATTACCCTAGCTGTGCTATAATAGGCGCAATCATGAACATTATAGCGCTTGTAGGCATGAGCGGATCGGGGAAATCCGAAGTGGCACAAGTTTTCGAAGACAGCGGATTTGCACGTATTAGATTCGGTGATATTACGGACAAGGAAGTATTGAAACGCAAGCTGGAATTGAACGAAGCGAACGAGCGCCGTGTCCGGGAGAAACTAAGAGAAGAACATGGCATGGCAGCCTATGCCATCCTGAATATTCCTGAAATAAACACTGCCCTTCAACAATCGAATGTTATAGTGGACGGACTGTATTCCTGGGAGGAATACAAACTCCTCAAGGACAATTATGGTGATGAACTGATCATTGTAGCAGTTTATTCATCACCTCGTACTCGGCAAAACCGCCTTTCTTCCCGACCAGTTCGGCCTCTCAGCAAAGAGGAATCACTCAGTAGAGATTTCGCGGAGATCGAAAACCTCAATAAAGGCGGTCCGATCGCCATGGCTGATTACACGCTTCAGAATGAATCCTCAATGGAAGAACTGAAAGAGGCGACGAAACGACTTGTTGGCACACTCGTAAAATGACAGAAACACA
>JABHWQ010000043.1 GCA_018657655.1 Chloroflexota bacterium
AATGTAGAGCATATCTCCCCGACCCAGCAGTTTTTCTGCTCCGGTAGCATCCAGGATGGTGCGTGAGTCGATCGATGAAACTACCGCGAAACTTATTCGTGTCGGGAAATTAGCTTTGATCAAACCCGTGATAACATCAACCGAGGGCCGTTGAGTAGCGACGATGAGGTGTATCCCGGTGGCTCGCGCAAGCTGGGCCAGGCGACAGATCAGTGGTTCAGCGACATCGGGCGCAGTCATCATAAGGTCAGCCAGCTCATCAATAATTACCACAATGTATGGCATCGGCACCGATACTTTAGGGTTACGATTATACGTCTCAATATTGCGGGCCCCGACATTGGCGAAATCACGATAGCGTCTATCCATCTCCATGGTTACACGCCTCAGGGCCTCAACGGCTTTGTCCACGTCCACTATGACCGGAGTGAGGAGATGAGGAACCCCGACGAAGGTTACCATCTCAACTCGTTTAGGATCGATGAGGATCAGACGGACTTCTGCCGGAGTGGTCTGGGACAAGAGACAACTAACAATACAGTTGAGGCAGACAGATTTACCGCTTCCGGTGGCTCCGGCGATAAGAACGTGAGGCATTTTTGCCAGATCGCCAACTACCGCTTCTCCGCCAGCACCTTGCCCCAGGGCGGTTGCCAGCCTGGATTTGCTGATTGCTTTTTTGAAAACAGGGCTCTCAACCACATTGCGCAGCGTGACAATAGCGGTGCTTACATTCGGGACCTCAATTCCAACGAGTGCTTTTCCCGGAACTGGAGCTTCGATTCTAATATCGGAGACAGCTAGTGCCAATGCCAGATCGTTGGAGAGCGACGTAATTCGGTCTACTTTAACCCGGGTTTTGGAAACCTCTTCCATATGGAATTTGGGATTTCCGTCTTTATCCAAGATAGGTTTTCCGTTCTGGTCTTTTTCAATAATTTTCTTGTGCTTCCGAAGCCAGCCTGGTTCAATTCCGAATTGGGTTACGGAAGGACCCGGATTGATTTGACGAACATGTACTTCTACCCCATAACTGCCCAAAGCATCCTCAATCAATCGTGCCCTATCATCGTCATTTGCTTGGGCGAAACTGGCCTTTGGAGCTTGATCGAGAATTTCCATGGGGGGCAGTTGTCGATCGATACTAGGCAGGATAACATCTTCGACGTTCGATTGGTCTTCATCTGCTTCCGTTATGGATGATGTAAATCCCGGCAGAGCCTGCTGTTTTCCGGTGGGTTCGGGTTCACTGACGGCTTCCCTAATTTGTACTGGAGCGGACTTGACGGTCTTTGACCGAGCCCGATGTTTTTCTCTGGTTGCCAAAAGACGAATCTTTGTGAATAGAATAGAGGTGTATTTCCTCAAATTGGCCCATAATCGAGCGGCGAAAACAGCTATTCGGGGATGAGCCCACAGCCACGACTTGCGAGTGGCTGTCTTTATTAGTAACAGAGATTGCGCTGGTACAACGAGCATTATGCCGGCGAGTATTAATACCAGCAGCCGAGCCCATGTATGGGAAGTTCCGGCGATAGAATTTCCTAGAGACCCGGCTAGAGTCCTATCTTCCAGAGAAACGCCGGCTATTGATAAAGACGGGTGATAGAGGGCCATTATCCCTAAAAGGGCAACACTGAACGGTATAGCTGCCAGCCAGATGTTCCAGCGTTGTTTCAAACTAGTGAATTGACGCCGCCATATCACCCAAACCCCGGCCACAATCCATAAGCCAAATACTATTATGCCCAGCCCTAACGTGGAGAAAACCGCTTCCCCAATGACCTCATGAAGGAAAATCAGTATCGCTAAAGCCAGACCTGCCAGAGCCGCTCCCCAAAAGTGCCAAGAGAGAATAAATTGAGGAGTTCCTCCCCCTGTGCTTTTGGGGTGTGATTTGGACATAGTTCGTTTCTGCTTTGATGCACTCCTTGCCATTTGGGCTTTTTCTCCAACAAATAAGGGAGGCTATCAAGCTCAACCCTTTGTTTCTAGATGAGCCTAGAACATGCTAAGTTGTTCGGGCTCTGGTTCGGTGGTATCCACTACGGTATCGCTGGCTTCAGCCAGAATTCCGGGGAGTTTGAGGATATCGGCTTCAATTGTTTTACGTAAGCTTTGCTGATGGAGTGCGGCAGCCGGATGATACATAGCGAAGAAAAGCCTGCCGTCAATCCTCTGAGCAGTACCATGGATTTTCCCGATGCTTGTACCGTCGAAAAAATTGGCCATCGAGTGACGGCCGAGAGTAACGATCACTTTTGGTGAAATGATTTCAATTTGGCGATCGAGCCACCCCCGGCAGGATTCAATCTCTTGTGGCAGTGGATCGCGGTTGTTCGGAGGCCGACACTTTATCACATTACAAATGTAGACTTTGTTTCTATCAAGATCGATGGATGCTAATAGCTCATCGAGGAACTTACCCGCCGCTCCCACAAAAGGACGACCCTGCTGGTCTTCGTAAAACCCCGGAGCTTCGCCAATAAATACTATTTCAGCATTCTCAGCCCCCTCTCCGGGAACTACTTTGGTTCGAGTTTGCGCTAATTCGCAATCTTGACAAAGTGAGATTTCTTGGTTGAGGTTGGCCAGGGTTGTCAATTCAGAAACTCCTTTGGTATAAAAAATAGACTGGGCAGTTCCAATCAAGGTTTCTTGCCATTACCCAATTGATATTGCCATGCAAAACTCAGAGAGATAGTGATTACCAGAGTGATAAAAAGCCACGGCCAAAATAGGCCGCGCTTTTTTTGATCAATATATTACTGCTAACACCTCATCGCCAATTCCTAAAAAGCACCCAATATCCAGAAGATTGTCAAATGAGATTTATCGTCGATTCGTTAGGAGGGTTTACTCTTCCTCGAAGCCGTGTTCTTTCAGGTAATCAACAGCATTTTTTACTGTTAGAAGTTTCTCAGCATCTTCATCCGGAATTTCCAGAGGATTGCTGTCTGATCCAAATTGTTCCTCGAAAGCCATAACAAGCTCGACAAGATCGAGGGAATCTGCGTTGAGATCATCCGCAAATGAAGCTTCCATGGTGACTTCAGGTTCGTCTACACCTAGCTGCTCCACTATTATACTCTTCACTCGATCAAAAAGTGTGGCCATGTTTTACCCTCCATGAATTGTTTTCAAACGTCATTATAACATGAAAATTAGCTCTGTGTTATTGCAGAGCTAACCGATCCCAAAACGCCATTAATAAATTTGGCGGAATTGTTGTTGCCAAAGGCTTTTGCCAGTTCCACCGCTTCGTTGATAGCAACCTTGACCGGAACTCTCTTATCGAATACTAATTCGAAAATAGCCAACCGCAATATGGCGCGATCGATCAAAGACAGTTGCTCAACCGGGAAACTCGGTGCGAACTTGCGTATTTGAGTATCGATACCGTCTTTGTTTTCCTTGACGCCAATCACAAGTTCCTGGACGAACGTGAGTGCATCTTCAGTAAGCGGATTTTCCTGCGTCAACAATCGGATAGAGGAATTCAGGTCGTGCCCGACACAATCGAATTCGTACAAAGCTTGTAAAGCTACTATTCTGGATCTTCGTCTGCCGCTTTCCATTTTTTTTGATATTCTTTATGATTACAGCATATCTCTCAAAGAGCAATTAGGTTTAGAGAGACAGCGATGCAATAGAATCCAGACTATTGACGTTCACCAGTTTTACATCCCGACTTATTCTTTTAATAAGTCCGGTCAGTACTTGCCCTGGCCCAATTTCAACAAAGGTAGTCACTCCAGCGTCTACCATGTATTCAATGGAAGGTTGCCAGCGAACGCATCCGCATACTTGATTCAGGATTCCGTCTACCACTTCTTCAGCGGTGGCTTCGGGCTCGGCGGTAATATTGGCTATTATTGGTATCGACGGGTTTTGAAAATCGAACTTGGAAACTGCTTTGACCAATCCTTCCGCAGCGAATTCCATGTGGCTGGAATGAAAAGCTCCGCTGACACTGAGCCTGACGCATTTTTTAGCACCTCTGGCTTTGGCTAAGTCCATCGACCATGCTAAGCCGTTGTTGGTACCGCTGATAACCGTTTGTTCCGGTGAGTTGATGTTGGCAATCTGTGTCCCGGTTTCCTGGCAGATTTCCTCCAGAGAAATTAGATCAAGTCCGATAATGGCCGCCATTCCTCCGGGGCGTTGACTGCCAGCTTCCTGCATCAGTCGCGCGCGCTCTTTGACTAGCCGTATCCCGGAAGGGAAGCTCAGCACTCCTGCTGCTACCAACGCTGTGTATTCTCCCAGGCTATGCCCGGCAACGAATGCCGGTTGGACGCTGTTCCCATTCCCAAATGCCGTCTTTAGACAAGCTATACTAGCTGTCATTACGGCTGGTTGAGTGTTGATAGTCTGCCTAAGTTCGTCTTCAGGACCGTCGAAGCAAAGTTTGGATAGAGAAAATCCGAGCGCTTCGTCGGCTTCCTCAAATATCTGTCTTGCTCTTGGCGATTCTTCAAACAGGTCAAGTCCCATTCCTACTGCCTGAGATCCTTGACCAGGAAAGACAAATGCTATTTTACTCATAAATGCCTCCGTCACGATTCACGAGACGGGCAAATATCGATACTGCCTCCACCAATGTCTCTTTATTACTGACTAGCCTTTGCCTTTCTTAACTTCGTATACTTCCCTGCCCTTGTAGGTTCCGCATACGGGGCATACCCGGTGGGGCGGCTTGGGGCTGTGACATTGTGGGCACACCGACAAGCTTGGGGCTGAGTAAGCCTGGTGGCTTTGCCTGGTGCCGGTTTTGCGTTTGGATGTTTTCCTTTTTGGTTCAGTCATGACTAATTAGTTTACCTCTCTTCCACTTTCAACCATCTGGTCCTCGATCAGTTTCCTTAGGGGTGACCATCGGGGATCTGATTGCTCGTTCGAACAATTACACTGACCGGTATTAAGATTTTGTCCGCATTTCTGACATAATCCGGCACACTCCGGTTTGCAAACCGATTTGGCCGGAAGACCGATTATCATGTGTTGCCGTAAGGCTTCGCTCAAATCGAGGATATGATCCTCCCCGATGATGAAACCATCTTCTTCCTCAACTTTTGCTACCGACGTTGGCGTATCTTTTAGTATGTCCCCTGTAGGGAAAAACTCCTCTGAAAGTTCAAATTTCAGAGGATACTGAAACTCTTCCAAGCACCGGCTGCATGTGCAGTTTGCAGTGGTATTGAATTCTCCGGTGGCGAGAATACTACGATTGGTAAGGACCAGCCCAATTTCTCCATGAACAGAGGAAAAGCCGTCCCCCATGGTTTCGGAAACAGTATAACGCCGCATATTGCCCATAGACTGCTTGAGCTGCTGTGCAACGTTGATTTTCATGGCTGTTAAAGTCCCCCTAAGACGAATCTATTGTAGATATAGGGCTCGCGCTTTGTCAAGGTTGGGCGGATTTTTCGGATTCATAGGTTGCTCGCGGGTATTATTTGAATCTGGATTTACGAATTGCGGTATAATGTGGGTTATAGTGGAAACGAAAAAGAACACTGCTTTCACGAACCAGGAAGTTGGTAAGAAGGTTATTTCGGATTTCATAAAGGCCTTCAGTTGTTCCTATTCCACAACAAAAGAATCTTGGTAGGGTTTTGGGAGTAGATGAAGATGACCTTCTGCTGCGCTCGGTGGTAGGTTTTAGCTCGGGATTGGCCACCACGGGAGATACTTGCGGCGCAGTAAACGGGAATGTTGTAGTGTTGTAGCCTTCCTTCTCTCGATTTGTACTCAGTGTGCCTCAAGTATACCGAACGGTTGAAGAGAAATATGGCGCAGTCCGGTGTCGTGATATTTTCGGTTTGAGACTTGATACCGAAGACGGAATTCAGCGATATATCGCTGAAAACAAAATCAATTTGTGTTGAGGTGTTGTTCAAATCGTTACGGATACGGTAGTATCACTAGGAGACCAAAGTTCTCCTTTATGAAATGAAAACATCTGATTTTGATTACGTTCTTCCTCCTGAGCGCATCGCTCAAACTCCCGTTGAGCCAAGAGATCAATCACGGCTACTGGTGCTCAACAGGGCTGTTAAAGCGATCGAACACGGGAGATTTTGTGAGATTGCGGACTATCTCCGATCTGGGGATGTTATGGTCCTCAATGAGAGCCGGGTTATTCCGGCTCGGTTACTGGGTCACAAAGTGGGTGGTGGGGCAAAACTCGAACT
>JABHWQ010000131.1 GCA_018657655.1 Chloroflexota bacterium
CTACCTGGCCAATGGCAGTCCGCAAAGGAAGAGCCTCGATCTTCGTGTTTATTCCTTCACCAATCTGAGGGATCGGCGGGAATTCCTCCGCTTTTTGCCCGCTTATATGGGCTTCTGACTGAGCACACTTGATCTCCATTGTTTGAGTTTGAGACGCAACACCCAAACCGATTTGATCGCTGGGCAATGAATTCACAAAGTCGGTCAAGAGCCCAGCCGGAACGGCAATAGAACCTTCTTCTATTACTTGAGTTCCAATCCAACAGCTGACAGCGATCTCAAGGTTCGTAGCCGCCAACCTAAGGCGCGAATTGTCGGTGCCAATAAGAACATGATTGGTAATAGGAAGGGTTGTTCTTGTAGCTACTGCCCGCCCTACTATGCCCAATCCTTTACTTAGATTTTCTTGAGTACATGATACCTGCATCAATCATCCTCCGCACGTAGTGAAACGTAGTATACAAAAAACTGTAGTAAAACACAAGCATTTACATAGGTCAGCCGGATTCCCATAACCTGTACAAATCCTCTCTCCTGCTCTTCACTATAGGCATATCTTGTCGAAGGGTTGTAACTGCTTCCTGAGTGATCTCCGCGGCCAAAAGTTCCTCGCTGGTATCTGACCCGGAAGCGATAATATTTCCATAGGGATCGACAATACAACTGGACCCGCAAAACGTAATGGGTCCATCCACACCTACCCGGTTCGTAGCGATAACATAGGATTGATTCTCAATAGCCCTGGCCGCAGTCAAAGTCTTCCAATGTGACTGTCTGGGGAAAGGCCAGGCAGCACAAACCACGATAACCTCCGCACCTCTCCTCATCAGGCTTCGGCTCACTTCTGGAAATCGGAGATCATAGCAAATCGAAAGGCCCCATTTCATACCACCGATCTCTACAGTTTCAACCGAATCACCGGCTGTAAGGTAGTGGTCTTCATTGACCGGATCAAGTGACAAGAGATGCGTCTTTCGATACTTGCCTGTTAGACTACCGGCAGGATCGAACACAGCGATAGAGTTGTATATTTTCTCTCCTTCACGCTCGGATAGCCCGCAAATGAGATACATGCCAGAATCTCCAGCAGCACCCTTCGCCACCGCAAAAGGTTGATCTGTCCACGATGAAGCCACCTGCTGTACAGTATGCATCTCATAGCCGGTATCAATCATTTCCGGGAAAACGATTACGTCGCAACCCTGCTCCTTTGCTCTTTTAGCATACAAGGGGATCTTGGCGCAGTTGGAGGCTATATCGCCTAAAGAACAGTCTATTTGTGCAATAGCAATCTTCATCATTACCTCATACCAAATGAATTATGGTTATCCCCCCCACGATCATCGCTATGGCCAGTAATCTCATGGCCAGCGTCTGCTT
This sequence comes from Chloroflexota bacterium, assembly GCA_018657655.1. Lineage (GTDB taxonomy): Bacteria > Chloroflexota > Dehalococcoidia > SZUA-161 > SpSt-899 > JABMQN01. Next base: position 1,381 of record JABHWQ010000131.1, read on the forward strand.
TGACATGCGCTGTTCCAGCAATACCCCGGACGACATTCGGCTTAAAACAACGGCATAAACAAACACAAAGACCGGTTGAGCGCCAGCTATGGCTGATACCAGTGACACCGGTCCCCTTTCAATCGACCAGAAAAGCAAAAGCGCTCCAATGGGTGCCAGCATCTCATTGAAGCCCAAAAGCGCCATTGTTGATTTCGGCCTTTCCAATCCGCCAAGCGCGCTGATTACAGCGGGGCGTGCCGATACCGCCAAAGTAACACAAGCCAGGGATATAGACCCAATAGCATACATATTCCAAAAGGAAATATCATCCATAGCATATTTACTGGTAAGGTTGGCGGTAGCCAGGCATAGGGCTGCTACAAAAGGTAAAACCACAATCTTGCTCAATCGCCATGGCCTCGATCTGCCACCATTGCTTTTGGTAGAAATAAGCACAGCTCCGATTACAGTTATAAAAATGGCAATCCATTCCAAAAAAGTCAAGGTCTCATCCAGCAACGGGACAGCCATGATTGCCACAAATACCGGATGTATATTCACCACAGGGATAACGCGGGAAACCTCTTCCGTACGCATAACATACAGAAATGCGAGAATCCCAATGCCCCTGATGGTACCCGATGCAACCGCAGTTAAAATGGGAGAAGCTCCAACATCTTCAGGCCAAGAAGAGACGAAAAGGACCACAAGGCCCCAAACCAAGGCAATGACTCCCACCGGCAATAGAAAAGCCCCTAGACTCGGCAGTCGTTTGGATATGAGGTGACTATCAATAACATTGACCGCCGCCAGAGTAGCAGCAGCAAGAATAGCGGAATCAGCCCAGTTCAAATGCGCTCCCTACTTTCACGAGGATTGTTTGAGAATAGCTTACACTATGCCAGGGAAGAAACAAAGGTTCCGGACTGAAAGATTATGCGGTATCTCAAAGAAGCCACATAGAGGAGACAATAGACACCTATCCAGAGATAGGGGGGACAACGCATATCAAGAAAGGATTATAGGATATGATGTTATACCTTATAATGGCATATCCCGACAGGCACCATGCTGGGTTAAAACACGAAGTTACCTGGATAAAGGCTTTCTCAGCTTGTCGAACTTGTAGTTTTCAGCTTTGTGCCCACAGTTCGGACATTCCAACATCGTGATACGCAGCATTTTTTTGAAGTCAACTTCAAACTTGTGACCGCACTCCAGGCATACTAAAACCAACAGCTTATCCTTTCGATTCCAGTCTCGGTTTACGTCTCGGCTATTTACAATACCACATTATTGTCTCCTTGTCTGTCGTCAAAATGTTGCAGTTTTGTCACGATTCCGTGACACGATTTCGTGACAAAGAACCTTGTCCAGAAACCGTCATTACGGCTCATACAGCGATCCTAAAGGATAGCGCTCTACTGGAATATCTGCCGTTTGTGGGACAAGGGGCTGTAATCAGAACTAATCAGGGGCTGGTACATTGGTTTCGTGTTCCGAGGAAATTCAAATGTAGTGCGAGGTTTTAGCCTCGCCA
>JABHWQ010000042.1 GCA_018657655.1 Chloroflexota bacterium
TCCAGGTCATTGGTCGGCTCATCGAGGACCAGGAGGTTCGAAGGCCGGGTGAAGAGCCGGGCCAGCAGGAGCCGATTCCGTTCCCCGCCGGAGAGCAGTGACACCGGGGAGTTGGCCCAGTCAGCAGAAAACAGGAAGTCCTTCAGGTACCCGATGATATGGCGGTCTTTCCCGTTGATGGTAATGATGTCATTGCCCTCACCAGTGTTTTCCCGAACACTCTTGCTGGCATCGAGCTGCTCTCGCAGCTGGTCAAAATAACTGAGCTTGAGTCCGGTCCCCAGCCGAACACTGCCGGATGACGGCTGGAGATCGCCCAGCAGAATTCGCAACAAGGTGGTCTTGCCGCTGCCGTTGGGGCCCAGAATTCCGACCCGGTCGCCCTTCAGGATCGTGGTGGAGAAACCGGTGATGATGGGAGTATCGCCATATTGAAAGGTGATGTCTTCGGCTTTCACTACCAGCTTGCCGGATCGTTCTGCTTCATGGGCCTCCATGCGGACCGTCCCCATCCGATCCCGGCGCTCTCGGCGCTGCTGGCGCATCTTCTCCAGATCGCGTACTCGTCCCTCATTGCGCGTCCGTCTGGCCTTTATCCCCTGCCGGACCCAGCGCTCTTCCTGGGCCAGTTTCTTGTCTAACAGCGCGCGTTCGGTCTCCTCCGCCTCGCGGGCGGCTTCCCGTCGAACCAGGAATGTCTGGTAGTCGCACGATTGATCGAAGAGCTTCCCACGGTCGATTTCCACGATTCGGGTGGACAGCTTCTGCAGGAACATACGGTCATGAGTCACGAATACAACGGTGCCCGAAAACCGCAGCAGGTACTCTTCCAGCCGTTTGATAGAATCGATGTCCATATGATTGGTCGGCTCATCGAGCAACAGGATGTCCGGCTCTCCAGCCAGGGCCTTTCCCAGCAGCGTCTGGCGCTTGAGGCCGGCGGAAAGCGTATTGAAGACCAGATTAGCATCGAGACCGAGCTGGGAAATGATCTTGTCCACCTGCTGCTGCACCTCCCATCCTCCCCCCGCATCGAGCGAATTGTGAATCCGGTTCAATTCCTGAAGCAGGGCAGGGGTGGTCTCCGTCGAGAGCCTGCGGCTGATCGCGTGATGCCGGGCTATCAGGTCGGAGTGTTCCTTCAAACCGCCGGCAACCACTTCGTATACGGTCCCCGAGGTCTCCTGCGGCACCTCCTGCGCCAGTAGGGCGGCCCGGCTTCCCTTTTGAATAGCCACGGCGCCCGCATCCGGCCGCCGGCTGCCTTCGATCAGTCGAAGCAGTGTCGACTTGCCCGATCCGTTTCGTCCCACCAGCGCGATCTTCTCGCCACGTTCCACCGAAAGGCTGATCCTGTCAAATAGCGGGGGGCCGCCGAAGGCTAGTTCTAAATTCTGAATACTGATGATGGCCATGAGTCAGGAGGTATCTCCTTTGATGGTGTTCTGCGCCTTGCGCCGGACCTTGGGTACCGCGATCTCCTTCACCCGCCCCACCTGTCCGCTTTCCAGTCGGACCTTGATGCAGTGCGGGTGAGCGTGCGATCTGGTGAGGATATCCTTGACGACACCTTCAGTGAGTTTACCCGCTCGTCTTTCTTCAATACGATTGAGACTTGCAGGCCCGGTTTGATATTGACGCGATTGTTGCCGTTCATACTGATGGTTTCCTGCGGGTTGGCCGCGAACCGTCACCGGGGCACCGATCCGGGATGTGAGGTTTCACAGCTCCTGGCCCCTCTCGTTCCTTTGCGAGAATTATGACATGGTACCCTCCCTATTCTCGCCTTGTCGAGCAGGCAATTGCAAGGGGTGATATGGGAGGAAGCCGGTGGTGGACATACCGATATGCCGGTACTAGTTCAAATGCGAAAGTTCACCTTCGCCAGATTATTGGTGAACAGCAAATGTTCACCACTCCAAAACCTGTTGAGTTAGTCCGCCGAATCCTAGAGCTTGCAACAGATAAAGATTCATTAATACTTGATTCTTTCGCAGGTAGCGGTGTTACAGGACACGCAGTTCTCGAAGCAAATAACTCTGATGGTGAACAGCGCAAATTCATACTTGTCGAATTGGAAAAGGAAATATGCAGTAGTGTGACTGCTAATAGACTGTCTCTGAAGTGGTCTAATGGAAACGGACACCTGGAAAAGAGTGATAGATATCTTTCCACCCTAATTCCATGTCGCACATCTGTGTGGCCCTAGCGGATTAACCAGCTATATCGATCAGCGCATCCTCGATCGCGGATCAACTTCCATCAACATTTTAAGGACCCTATTTGGCTTTCTCTATATTCTTTTTTTCAAAGCCTATACATGAGTGGTCACCAATCATAATGTGCCCGTAGTGCTGGGCTCTTCGGAAGCGACAGATATACATATCCATGCGAGTGTCCGATGAGTGCTCGCCACCATGGGTTTCGCCAGTATGAAACCACACAAGTTGACCATATTTACAGTTATTACAACCGTCGTGTTCCATTACCCGCCTCCATCTTCACATTTAGTCGGTAACCCATGGGCATCGATCACGGTAATTCCGACCTAACGGGTTCAGCGAGGAACACTAGCCTGCAGAGAGTCACTGTAAGCAATGTTATTGTCCTGCACGCTAGGCGTTGATCACCTTTCACGTATACGCATTCACTGAAACTGATGCGAGGGTGACAGACAAAAGACCAAACGACCACCTATACGAATATATTTTCCGGCTTATAGGGGTGCGCGCCTAATAATACGCCCACCCCCTATTTCGCTTCGATTTCCCGTGATAATGCCTTAATACGGACAACACAGACATCATCAATGGCCTTTACTAGTGATATTTCCATAGGTAATCGTCGCTCAATCATGAGCTGGTTGATACCATCGATTCATACTTCTGAATAATCCTGGAGATTCGCTACCAAAAAATTGGATCGAAGCTTACCCAGCGCTATCGCTTCGATTTGGCGAGCACGTTCCTTTGTTACTTGAAACTGGCGGCCTATTTCTTCAAGTGTATGTTTGCGGCCGTTCCCAAATCCAAATCTGAGCTGAAGTACTTTGCGCTCTCGTGCGGGTAGTCTTTCCATACCCTTCCTGACTTCTTCTTTAAGAGCGATGTGTGCGACAGTTTCCGCTGGTGTGGCATTTTGATCTATGATGAAATCACCGACATGCGTATCCTCGCTGTCACCGATGGGAGTTGCAAGAGATATCGGCTCCTGAATTATGCCAAATATTTCCCCCACCTTTTCCACAGATGTGTTCATTCGAGTGGCAATCTCCGCTCTGGTGGGCTCACGCCCATATTCGTAGGCTAATTTCCGATTGAGACGAATGAATTTGTGGATTTTATCTATCATGTGAACCGGAAGGCGAATGGTCCTGGCTTGGTCAGCTATCCCCTTATTTACGAATAGTCTGATCCACCAAGTAGCATACGTGCTGAACTTGTATCCTCTCCGATGATCGTATTTATCGACAGCCCGGATTAACCCAATGTTGCCTTCCTGAATGATGTCCAACAAAGGCATGCCTCGCCCGGAATACATTTTGGCAATGGATATCACGAGGCGCAAATTGGATTCTATGAAAAGATCTTTTGCATGATTAGCTTTACATCTGATGATATCAAGATGACGACATAGCTGCTTTTCCCTGACTGAGATCTCAGCAATTAGCGCGTAATTCAAATCGTCTTTCAATATTTCAGAAAACAACCTCTGTGACTCTAACGCGTGGACCATTGTTGGGGGTAAGAGACGCGAATCAACTGAGATATCGACCAATCTTTGGGTAACATCGCCATGATCAAAATTGGTCCTAGAAGCTATTTGATCTACGAGCTGAGGAGAGATTTCTCCATCTATAGCCTCACGCAATACCGGGTCATACAAGATTTCCGAAACCGGAGCATCTGAAGATAGGTTAAGTTCGTCTATCAGGTAATTCAGCAGTGGGAGTGAGCGACGCAACCCTTCAAGGGCTGTTACGATGGTATCAATTGTACCGGGGAAAGTACCGTGTTCTTCATACCATGAGAATTCCATTTGCTGTAGATGTTTACCCAACTCCATTATCTGTCCAAGAGATCTTTCATCTTCCCAATTCAGCAAGGGTATCTGACCGACCTCCTTGAGGTACATACGCGTGGAGTCTCTGAAAAAATACTCCAGATCAGTGAACGTCTCGTCCGACTCCATGCCTTTGTCAGCTTCCCAAATCCCAGTTATACCTGTGAGTGATCCCAAGTTAATCTGTAGGAGTGACCCATCAACGTCTTGCGCGCGGAATTTGGTCTCCTTGTTTTCATCTAGACCATCCCAATACATTGGATCTAGATCTGCAAATGTTGCGTCTGTTTTGTTTTTCGTTGCCTCTTTCAACTTTTGCATCATATCTCCTTGGTCTTGCGCAATTTCAATTCCAACTATCTTCGCTGGTAATTCCTTTTCCAAGGCTCTCTTTTAAGAGCTATATAATCCTTGACCGCTCCCTTCATAGCATTAGCGGCTAATGTAGCGCAGTGCTGATGTTCCTCCGGGAGCCCATCAAGGGCTCTCAGTACATCCTGCTGGCTGATTTTTTGAGCTTCCATTACAGGCCTGCCTTTTGCCATTTCAGTAATTACACTACCTGAGGCAATGGTAGTGGAACAACCGTTTGTCCAGAATTTAGCCTCGGAGATAGTGCCATTCTTGACGCGCAACCATATTTCCATGTCATCCCCGCAGGAACCGAGCGCTTGGCCATAGCCATCAGCGTCATTCATCTCCCCTGCGTTCCGAGGATTCATGGCATGGTCAATGACAATATCGGTATAAAGCTTTCGAGCTTCGGCCAGGATTTCCTTTTGCAATTCCTCTTGCAATTCCTCGAATCCAAATTCTGCATCCTGGTTCATTGACTATCAACATTCGTGGCTGTGTTCTTCACAGGCACTGCCACTGGATGCCAGATTCCCCTTCAGGTGTTCCAGAACGACAAGCTCGGGATCTATAGCTGGCGCCCCCATGATAACACTGATGCCCTGTTCGGCAAACAGATCCACAGCTCTGCCTCCCATGCCTCCGGCGATGACAATAGTTGCCCCCTGATCAGCCAGCCATCCGGGCAGGACACCGGGCTGGTGACCCGGCGAAGGAACGATCTGTTTGCTCAGAATAGTTTTCTTTTCCATATCCGCATCAATCAGAGCGAAGTCCTCGCAATGACCGAAGTGGGGATCCAGCATCCCGTTGGTTACCGGTATTCCGTATTTCATTTCTACCTCCAAAATTTTTATATCTTAACTTGAATAAAAGGGAACGACCTGTTAAAAATGATGTTATTCACACCTTCAAATTGATGGGATAATTTTCAATGACATAGCAAATGCTCAACTAGTTAACCCAGCATTTTTTTCGAATTGCCTCGGCGGCCTTCATAAGAGGATATGCTGTCGGAGGCGCTGTAAGAAGTGGATGGGTTCCGATCTGGGCAGTTAAAATAGAATCCACCGTCATTCCGTTTTGGATAGCAAATCCAATCAGGTTCGTGAGTTCTCCCGTACTTGCCCCACCCATAACCTGTCCACCTATTATCACGCCAGATTCACGGATTGCGATTAATTTTACTATTTGCTGATGTGTATCAGGTAAGGCTCCCGGGTGTTTATCGATTCCTTCAAAAACCCCTGTTATAATATTGAAGCCTCTATCTTTTGCCAGACTCTCTGTTACCCCCGCTACCCCAAAAGCGGTATCCCCAATGACCGTGCTGTATATAGCAATGGTCCCTCCAAAGGCTCTTACTGTTGATAGCTTGTACAAATTCAATGCTGCAATTCTTGCTTCAGTACAAGAGGTAGAAGCAAGCATGACGTTTCTCGGTGTTCTGGTAATGAAGCTTTTTTTCTCAGCGCAGTCACCCACAGCAAAGATACTTGAAGTATCTGTCATCATGTATTCATTTACCTTGATGAAACCCATCTTGTTGAGTTCTAATCCCGATTTCTCCGCAAGAGCTGTGTTAGGATGATAACCCATAGCTAAAATAACAGCGTCAGCTTCAAGTTCTTCACCGTTATTCAAAATAACTTCGCTGGCCTCTTTGTTGCCAGATATCTCTTTAACGCCATCGCCAGATCGTACCTTCACTCCCCTCGATTTCACCATTTCCTCAGCCTTGATTGCTAGCTCTTCATCAAAAGCAGCTTCCAGTATGTGGGGCAATATTTCAACGATGGTCACGTCCTTGCCGGTCTTATTGAGTTCATCTGCTACTTCAACTCCAATGAAACCGCCGCCAATAATGATCACCTTTTGACAGTCTTCCAACTTCCTTATGGCCCCATCAAGATATACCTTGTCTTTGGGCACTACGAATACGTTCTCTTTATCTGAGCCCTTGAGCCATTTCGGAACCATGGGGGTAGAACCAAGCGCCAGTATCAGTTTGTCAAAAGCTATCTCGGTTCCATCAGCCGTTTTACAAACCTTGTTCTCCTGATCAATAGAAACTACTTCCCCAACCATTAACCTTACTCCAGCATTTGCCAGGGCAGCATCCGGAATCAGGTTCTGATCACTCGTTTCCAGGGACCCGAAGACATAAGGAATACCACAGGGAACAAGCACCTGCTCCTCCTTTCTGATAAGCAAGACGTCTTTGTCAGGGTGGAAGGACTTTCCCGTGGTTGCAGCTACTACACCTGAAGCGCTGCCACCTACTACCAATACGTCTGTTTTTTCCATAGCGCTTTGACCTCCGTTGATTTTGATTATCCAATCTCTTCTCTTTCAATCATTAGTTAGTCAATTGATCCAAAATTGATAACCACATTGAAGATATGTATTTAGCGGCTCCTTCCTTTGAATATTGCACTACTGGTATACCTCTAACCAATGCCTCAGTAACTGCATTGTCATACGGAATCCAGGCTGCAATTGTGCTCCCCATATCTTGAGACATTGACTCAATCTGGCGGGTGTTTTCCGCATTGATGTCATATTTGTTGATGCATACCATTGTGGGAACCTTGAAATGGCTGCAAACACCCATTACCCGTTCCAGATCATGGATTCCAGAAAGCGTCGGTTCGGTAACAATGAGCGCAAGATCAGCTCCGGAAAGCGAAGAGATGACCGGACAACCGATCCCTGGCGGACCATCGGTGATGATGTAACATAAATCCTTCTCTTGTGCAATGCGCCTGGCCTCGTTGCGCACCATCGTTACCAATTTTCCGGAGTTCTCCTGAGCGATTCCTAATCGGGCATGCACTAATGGCCCAAATTCGGTTTCTGATATGAACCAGCGCCCCGCAAGGTTCTCCGTCATACTGATAGCTTCTTCCGGGCAAATGTGCGAGCAAAAACCACACCCCTCGCAAGCTGCCGAATCAACCACAAAGCCAGCAATTGCTTCAAAACGACAATTATCTTGACAGATGCCACACTGTGAGCATTTCTCCTGATCGATACAAGCTGTTTGGCCGCTCCAAAATTCATAGGTCTTTCCATTTCTGGGCATGGCAAGTAGATGTAGATCAGCAGCATCAACATCACAATCGCAAAGCACCTTACTGTGAGCAAGTGCTGCGAAAGAACCCGCAATGCTTGTTTTGCCGGTTCCGCCCTTACCGCTCAAGATGACAACTTCTTTCATATTGCCTCCTGTTTGACGCAGGCACAGATATCCTCAAATAGATCAATGAAGCGGTCTTTCCATTCCGATATGCCTAGAACTAGAGGGATTCCTCTCGAATACAATTTGGCAATCTCAATATCCAGAGGTATTTTCATCAACATAGGGATATTTTCCCGATCGCAATACGCTTCGATTTGAGAATCGTTTACATCACTCCGATTAATGATGACTCCGCAGGGTATTTGAAGCGATCTGACCGCTTCGACAGCAAGGGCCAGGTCATTGAGACCAAAAGGAGTGGGATCAGTAACGAGTAAGCAATAGTCGCTGCCTTTCACTGCCTCAATGACGGGGCACGAAGTGCCCGGTGAAGCATCGATGATCGATATGCCATCGCTAAAGATATGTTTTTTTACCTGTCTGATAACTGGTGGTGCCATCGCTTCTCCAACATTGAGTACTCCGTGAACGAAATCAACACTGCCTGATCTGCCTATTTCAATTACGCCGATTCCCCTCAGCTCCTCATTTATGGCCTTCTCAGGGCAAAGATAAGCGCATGCACCGCAACCATGGCACAATTCCGGGAATGTCATTACTGCGGTTTTAAGTACCGCAAGAGCATTGTAGACACAGACCCGAGAACACTCCCCACAATGAGTGCACTTTTCTTCGTCGACTACGGGAACCGGAATGGAAGCCGTCTCCCTTTTGTCAAAGATCGGTTTCAAAAATATATGAGCATTCGGTTCTTCGACATCGCAATCAAGTAACTGCACCCTGTGATTTTCTGATAACGAAAGGGCAAGGCTGGTGGCCACAAGAGTTTTTCCAGTGCCTCCCTTGCCACTGGCAATAGAGATGATCATAGCTTGCTCACAGTAATATGTTGTGTTTTGAAATCAGTCAAACGCGGGGACCTTTCCCAAAATGACCTGCGACGGTCGGACCCGTCGACTCCTTGAGGTTTCCGCTCTTGAATGACTCAACCGCCTCCCGAACCTTCCCGGTAACATCGGTGAACATCTTGATCCCTGCCTTTGAAAGGACTTCATGGGCGTTGGGCCCAATATGCCCGGTGAGCACCGCCTTCACATCTTTGTCAGCCACAGCCTGTGCCGCCACAATTCCTGCTCCGCCTGAGGCTTTTTCCCCTGGGTTATCAGTCGCTTCGATTTCGAGGGTTTCCGAATCAATATAAAGGAAATACGGACACCTTCCAAACCGCTCATCAACTGCCGCCTCAAACCCCGGACCTGTTGCCGATAGTACGATTTTCATGTTATTTTTTCTCCCTTTTGATTTCGTTTATTCTATCCTCGACTTGCTCCAACTCTCTTTTCAGAGCCTTTGCTTTGCCATCAAGTGATGTAGTGTCCCAATCATTACCCTCTGGATAGATATCATCACTAGCCAATAGCCTGCGTCGGCCAAATCCGCGACCCTGCCCGAAACCAGTCCCTCTGAATAATCGATCTCTGAATGTTCCGCGCGGAGCACAACGGCCTCTTCCCCCACCGGATATCGGACCCATCCCGGATGGGCCGGTTCCATCAAATCCTGGCATGATTCACCTCCCTTATATTTCTTTATTTTTCGAGACTTAAATGGTACATTTTTACTCAAACAAATTATGCGGTGCTGATACCTGCCGTATCTGGCAATAAAATCCGCATGGCCGCTTCCCGAAATTCATCAAATATCTTGGACTCATATATTTCGATCTCGCCCTTGTCGCATAGCCTGGCAATCTCCGGATCGAGCGGTATCTGCCCCAGCAATGGAGCATTACAGGTTGCGGCCATCTCTTCGCCTCGGCTGTGCCCGAATATTTCCACCTTTTTACCGGATTCCGGGATCAGGAAATAGCTCATGTTCTCCACCACGCCCAGGATCGGGACGTTCATCTGCTGCGCCATGTTTGCTGCTTTACGCACTACCATCGCGGTAAGATCTTGCGGGGTAATAACAATAATTCCTCCGGCCAGGGGTATTGACTGCATTACCGTTAGCGGGACATCTGCTGTTCCTGGAGGTAAATCAATCATCAGATAGTCGAGTTTCCCCCACAAAACGTCCTCCCAAAATTGCTTGATGCATTTTCCTATGAGTGGTCCTCGCCAGATTACCGCGTCATCTTCGCTTGGGAGAAGAAGATTCATGGACATAATTTCGATTCCTGTTTTGGATACAACCGGCATAATGCTCGTATCGGCACCGCCAGGGCGTGTGTTGACCCCAAACATCTTGGGAATACTAGGCCCGGTAATATCTGCATCAAGAATGCCAACAGTTTTTCCCTGGCGAGACATGGCCAAAGCTAAAAGACCAGTCACCAGTGATTTGCCCACTCCGCCTTTGCCACTCATTATGGCAATAACCTTACCAATCTGGTTGATATCTACAGGTTTGGATTCCTCAAAATCCACCCCGACAATATTGATACCATCCAGTCCCCGAAGTTTATCCTGTATTTCATTTCTGAGCTGATCCCGAGCATCATCCGATAGTGCTGCGTCCGATAGCGATATCTTCATGTTGGTATCCTTTATCTCTATACCACGGAGCAGATTCATCTCCATTACGCTTCGCTTTGTATCAGGTAGAAGTACTTGATCAATAATATTTTCTACGTCCTCTTCCGTTATGGTCATGACTTACCCTCCTTTGCTCCATCACTACCCATAGTTATGTTAGAATCATTTCGAATGGATTTCATCCGCTGTGAAGCTTGTTCTTGCTTGCCGGTTTACCCCTAATAGTAATAAGCAATTTGTACGTTTTTGGGTAAGCATTCCTTCTATCGACATTGACTATGATGCGTGTTAATATACGTCCAAATCATGACTACCAAAATTCTGATTGTTGATGATCATCCCGTAGTTAGTGAGGGTATACGCAAAATTCTGGACACCCAGGAGGATATGGAGGTTGTGGGGCAAGCCGCTGACGGTGAAGAAGCTCTAAAACTTGCTGAAGCTCTAAAACCTGACCTGGTGGTAATGGATGTAATGATGCCCGAACTCGATGGAATTGAGACCACGAAACGGCTAAAAACTATTCTGCCATCGACTGCCGTACTCTTGTTAAGTGCCTATAGCTATGAGTCTTATTTATTGGCTGCGATTCGCGCTGGCGCAGCTGGTTTTCTCTCCAAATCAGCCCGGAAATCTGAGTTGCTTGCAGCCATTGAGGCGATCATATCGGGCGAACAAGTATTCGACCAGAAGACCATTTATAAGATTCTTAATGACATGGTTTTTTCCAGTGAAATCGATAGTAAGCCAAAGCTAATTGAATTACATGATCGAGAGATGGAGGTGCTCAGACTGGCGGCCAAAGGTAAGTCCAACAAAGAGATTGGCCGAGAGCTTGTCATCAGTGAACGTACGGTCCAAACACATCTTACCAATGTCTTTCGCAAGTTCAACGTTAGTTCACGCACTGAAGCGGTGCTTCGCGCTCTCAAGCAAGGTTTGATCACCTTGGAGGATGTAGAATAGTCTTTTTGTTTGTATCTCCGGAATCGAACGGTCTCATCCCCAAGTGGCAACGGTTTCTTTTGCCTCTCGGTTTTGACTGTACAGCA
>JABHWQ010000227.1 GCA_018657655.1 Chloroflexota bacterium
GAAGTGCGCCTTCGCTGTAAAGCGATGAACCTTATGACTGGGCTAGGTATGCCCAAAACATGCCCTGTAGCATAAATCCAAAGGGAGAAGAAAGACTATTACATTCTTTGGCTCTATTTGGCTGAATAGTGCAACAAAGCCCTCAGGTTTGGAAACTCACTGGGCAGGAAAGACCATCGCGCTGGGATGTTCCAAGTGTCCCTCGGGTAGAACTATGGATTGACCTTATCCATAGTTCCACGATACGGTTAGAAAAATGATTTTGCATGCCCGGTTGGCGATAAGTGTTTCTTTGAACGGATCAATACCAGCGCATATGCTATCGAGGACTATTTTCTCGTCATCACTGGATGAGTAGCTGTCAGCATGATCAGATATCTATTGAAACGAATCGGCATTGTCCTGGTAACGTTGTGGTTGTTGAGCATAGTGGTTTTCGTACTGCCCAGAATTGCTGGTGATCCTGTCTATCTATTGCTGCCCAGTGATGTGACAGAAACGGACAGGGACGAACTCAGAGAGGAATTAGGGCTCAACAGACCCCTCCCCGAACAGTACTGGATATTTATGAAAGATGTGGTCGCCCACGGAGATTTCGGGGAATCGGTATATATGGAAGAACCCGTAGCTGGCCTCATCATGGACAGATTTCCGGCTACTCTGAAACTTGCCGCTGCTACGTTCCTCTTTATTGTGCCGGTGGGCGTGCTGGCCGCTATCCGAAAAAAACCGATACCCGGACGTTCTGGCGCGAACCGTGGCGATTCTGGGTCAGTCCCTGCCTGGCTTCTGGGTGGGCATTATGCTCATCCTGCTCTTATCCGTGACTTGGGATTTGTTGCCGACTTCTGGAATGGGAGGAGTGGATACGTATATCATGCCGGTCATCACACTGGGTTGGGTCAATATGGCAGCAGTCACCCGGCTAACCCGATCATCCATGCTGGAGGTGCTGGGGACGGAATACATAATATTTCTGCGTGCCAGAGGGGTATCCGAGAAATCCGTCATCCTGAAACATGCGCTCAGGAACGCGTCCATCCCGGTGGTAACTACGGCCGCGATGATGTTCGGATATCTGTTGACCGGTTCAATCGTCGTAGAAAGTGTTTTTATCTGGCCTGGAATGGGAAGGCTTGCTTATGAGTCGGTGGCCAGAGCTGATTTTCCGTTGATTCAGGCAATCGTACTTTTCTATGGGGCTATATTCATTTCCGTCAATCTTCTGGCAGATTTGTTGTACGTATGGTTGGATCCGCGTATTAAATAAAGATAGGGCTATTCCTTTCGTTGGACTAACTACTACATGTTGTGTTCTGTGACTTTCGTTCCTCGAACTCCCTTGGTTATGTCCTGATACGACGCCGCATCAAGGGCAACTGTATTTTGGAGCAAGCGGTAAAAGAGCGTTCCCGCAATCACCGGGGTCTTGTGTGTACATGCCGTACACTTGAACAGGCCCCCTTTCAGTTTCCAAGCCTCGCTGTGACCACAAACAGGACATCGGAAACCCTCTGACCAGCGCAATTGAAACAAGTATTCGCGACATGCTTCCTCTGTCGAAAAGCGCTGTTCAAGCTCTGTCAAAGACCTCGGATAGTTCTCCATACCTCCCGATACTTATATATTGTGGTTGGTCCAGTCAAGTGAATACCCCTAGATAGGAATTAATTAAGCATACTTTAGCACAATACCTTCAAGAATGCTGATCGAAATGATCGACGGTATTATCGTTTTATGGGATCAATCTAAATTTGACCAATGAATAACCTTCCGGATAGGCATGATTTTAGGCACAAGGGAATGATACAAGAGAATATGCTGAAATGCTAAACACACTTATCGAGGCGATCGTATCAGGAAGCGAGCGCTGTATTTTTGGGAAGCTTCTTGTGATGTGGCGACGAACGTGGCCCAGTAGTTTCCGCAGGGATGTTTACCGTAGAAGTACTAATTGACCGGTGTTTGCCCTGATGATAAAGTCAATTTAGAGATAAAGACGTCGGCGCCGACAATCCGGAGGTGGAAGATGAGGCTTCAAGCGTTGAATGGAGTATGGCAAGTTGATGAGTGATGCCCTGCCGAGAGGCAGGGCTAGCGGAGTCTGAATCGGGCCCGCGAATTGAAAAGTGAGCCCAAGGCATTGTGAGGAGGGGGGTAAGCCTCAAAATGCGGACCGATCCGGGAGGAACTCTCGGAATGGGCCAGGTTCAGAGTAGGTATTTCCGAGGGTCGCTGAATAAGCGGCCCTCTTTTTTGTTGTGGAGTGTTTATCAATATTGCATCGAATATAATTGAATGCTATTCTTAATTTGTAGAAAACTATAGTTTTTAATAGTTATTGAGAGATTATGAGCAGCAGTCAATCGACTCTATTAACCATGAGCCAGGCAAGCAGGATGCTTGGCGTAAGTGAAGTGACTTTGCGTCAATGGACGGATGAAGGGCGGATAGATGCATTCATAACCCCGGGCGGACATCGTCGTTATTCCGAGGTATATCTGCACCGTTTCATGGGAACCAAAAACCGGATACACGGCATTAAGGATTTAGTGGCACGCATAGAGCTTACACCAGGACAGGAACGCGAAATAGCCCAGGTACACTTTGCGAGCGCCGATTGGTATCAGAAACTTGATGATGAATCGCGTATGAGGTTCGGGGAACTGGGAAGGCAAATATACGAGCTTGTCATAACATACATATCCAAACCAATCAAACGGGATGAAACCTTGGCAAATGCCAGGGAAGCCGGAAAGGAATTCGGAGAGTATCTTATGGAAGTTGGCCTGTCTCTTACCGATGCCATGGAATCCTTTATGATGCATCGATCACCTTTGGTGATAGCTGCTACAGATCTCATGAAAAAGAGAAATGCTATAAATGAGCGGGCTGCCGAAGCTATACCACTTGTAACGCAGATAACCGATGAGGTACTGCTGTCACTGGTAGCGGTATATCAGGGGTGCGAGAGGGGTAACTCAGAGTGATTTCAATCTCAAGATTGCTCTGCGATGAAATAGGTCCCGGCGATGAACTTCGTTACGGGCATAATGGACGCCTTTCTCCCGCTTTAGAGGCAAGGCCTATAGTGGTCTGGAATTGCACCCGAAGATGCAATCTCAACTGCATCCATTGTTATGCTGATGCTGCATCAGCCACTAATGATGGGGAAATGGACAACGAAGAGGGCAAGGCATTGATCCGCCAGCTGGCCGAATTCAAAGTCCCTGTTCTTCTCTTTTCAGGTGGTGAACCTCTTGTGCGGAAAGACTTCCTCGAACTTGCCCGGTATGCGACTGATAAAGGCCTCGGGGTGGTCGTATCGACCAATGGCACCCTTATCACACCCGAGATTGCACGAGAAATGAAGGGGATTGGTTTTCGGGAAGTTGGTATCAGCGTGGATGGTATCGGAGATCAGAACGACAAATTTAGGGGGAAACCAGGAGCATATGAAGCTGCGTTACAGGGAATTCGCAATTGCATAGCCGAGGGCCAAAGGGTATCACTGCGGATGACTATAACACGATCAAACAAAAATGAAGTTCCTTCTATTCTTGATCTGGTTGAGAGGGAGGGGATCGACCGGGTTTGTTTCTATCATCTGGCGTATGCCGGCAGAGGGAACGATCTCAGGAATATTGATCTGAGTCACGAAGAGACGAGAGAAGTAGTTGACCTTATTTGCGATCGGACGATTGATTTTCACCAAAAAGGAATGAATAAAGAAATCCTCATGGTTGCCAATCATACAGATGGGGTGTACCTGTATCTGAAAGAAAAGGAGCGAAATCAGGCACGTGCAACGGCGATAATGGAGCTTCTGAAGATCAATGGTGGCAACAATTCGGGGATTAGAATCGGGGCGGTGGATGAGCTGGGTAACGTTCATCCAGATCAATTCTGGAGGTCGCTCAGTCTGGGCAATGTTCGGAAAAGATCGTTTGGGGACATCTGGTTGGACATCTCTAATCCGGTGATGGCAGGACTGAAGGGCCGGAAAGGATTGCTAAAGGGTAAATGTGCTGTTTGCCGATATCTCGATGTCTGCAACGGCAATTTGAGGGCTCGGGCTGAGGCCGTTTTTGATGATATGTGGGCCGAAGACCCGGCCTGTTATCTAACCGATGAGGAGATCGGGATTAAGTAGATTGTTCCGTGTTAAGCACGGAATGACACAAAAAATACGATGCCCATCACGCAATATCAAATTGAACCAAAACTACAGCTGGTTGCCTGGGAGATCACCCGCAGATGCAACCTTTTTTGTGATCATTGCCGGGCTGCGGCTGAAGACATCGCGTACGAAGGCGAACTCTCCACCGAAGAATGTTTTGGAATCATTGATAGCATCCTGGATATCGGGAAGCCCATGTTGATCCTCACTGGAGGGGAACCTCTTTTGAGGCCCGACATTTTCGAGATCGGCAAATATGCCAGCGGAAAAGGACTCCGTGTAGTGCTCGGCACCAATGGTACGGTCATCACACGAGAGATAGCCGAGAAACTGGCGGAAATACCCGTTACTCGAATTGGGGTGAGTCTGGATTTTCCCACTGCCGAATTGCAGGACACTTTCCGGGGTAAATCGGGGGCTTTCGAATCGGCCATCGAAGGTATTAAAAAGGCTCGGAGGGCTGGAATAGATATTCAGATAAATAGCACTATCACCAAAATGAATGCCCCGTATCTGGATGATCTCCTTAATTTCTCGCTGGAACTGGGTGCAGTTGCCTTTCATCCCTTCATGCTGGTGCCAACCGGGAGAGGAAAGGCACTGGCTGACGTTGAATTACCCCCTGAAGAATATGAACGAATCCTAAACTGGGTGTGCGATAAACAATTAAAGGTGGGCGACCGGATATTCCTCAAACCCACTGACGCTCCACATTACATGCGCATATTGAAACAACGGGGAATGACACAGGCGAGCGGTCACGGTGGGCATCCGGGTACGGCGAACACCATTACTCGTGGGTGTCTGGCCGGGACCGGCTTTTGCTTCATTTCGCATGTGGGTCGAGTGCAGGGGTGTGGGTATCTTGATGTTGAAGCCGGAAATGTAAAAGAAGAGAGCTTTGCGAAGATATGGTCTGATTCCCCTCTTTTCCGGCAATTGAGAGACCTTTCACTGATCGAAGGTAAGTGCGGAGCATGTGAATACAAACGAATCTGTGGCGGTTGCCGGGCCAGGGCTTACGAATCGACCGGCAATTATCTGGCAGCTGAACCATATTGTATGTATCAACCAAGTGGGTTGCGATGCGAGGCATGAAATTGAATATCAAATTGGATCAAACTGAGCGGACCCTAGTGAATTTGATGCAAACGGATTTCCCGCTCGAACAGGACCCTTTTGCTGCTTTGGGAGAGAAACTCGGATTGAGTGAAGCGGAAGTACTCCGGCGGGTGCAGGAATTGAGAGAAAAGAAGATCATTCGTATTCTTGGTCCCGTCTTCAATTCACGGTCTCTTGGCTATCAGAGTACCTTGGTGGCAATGCGAGTGCCAGAAAATAGAATAGAGCATGCGGCTAGTATTATCAGTCAACACTCTGGGGTGGGGCACAACTATCAGCGCGATCATCAATACAATCTGTGGTTTACCCTGGCGATACGTGGCAATCACGATCTCAAAAAGACATTGGGCGAATTTGAAAAACAAATACAGCCGGAATCCATGTTTGAACTACCGGCGACAAAACTCTTCAAGATACGCCTCTTCTTTGATCTTGAGGGCAACGGTAACCATACTGAAGACACCGTAACAAAAACTCCACAGCCGGTAGCAGCCCCTCTTTCCGAATCGGAACGGGCAGTCATCAACGAAGTGCAGCAGCAGCTTCCCTTGATTAACCGTCCCTTCGATGATATAGCCCAGAATGCGGGTGTGGATATCGAGGAATTCCTGTCAATTTGCCGGTCGCTACAGGAACGCGGCATTATGAGGCGTTTAGGCGCTTCTATAGAGCATCAGAATGCAGGGTTTGTAGCTAATGCAATGGTGTGCTGGGAAGTTCCACAATCAAGAGTTGATGAAGTCGGGTATAAAATGGCTGCTTTCAAAGAAGTGACCCATTGCTATGAACGAAAGACAAACCATTTGTGGCCACGCTATAATGTTTTTACCATGATTCATGCCGATACCGAAGCGAAAAACGTTGAGACTGTGGATCGGATGATTCGGAAAACCGGCATTGATGAATATCAAGTTCTTTCCACTAAAAGGGAATTCAAGAAGGATCGAGTAAGATATCGGGTGTGAAATATGTCTGATCAACTTGTTTGCAGATACGATATGGAAATGGTTGCCCCGGAGTGCACACCGGGTGCGTCGTGGTGGGGAGTGAAGATAAAGATCGAGAATGATATCAGCGAAGTGTTCCCTTATATGAATGCCGAACTCAATGAGGTGGATTACAATCACAGCGCAAAAATCCTGGTTTGGAACGGTGATGACGGATTGAAGTATGCATTCCGCTCCAACGAAATCGCCGTCGCACCTGTTGAGGATAGGGCGGGGGCTCAGAGTATGTGTGATAGTATCGTCGGCATGGTGAACGATATTTGGAGCCGAAAGGTCAACATCGAACCAAGTATCAAAGGAAAAGCGCCACCACCGAGTATGCTCCAGCTTTTAAAACTTTTGCCAAAAACGAACTGCAAGGATTGCGGTTGTGCCACCTGCATGGCCTTCGCCGCTGAATTGATTAAGAAGCAGGCTGAATTATTGGGGTGTCCGCATCTTTCACAAGATGCACATGCAAAGAACAGGGAATCATTGTTGAAATTGTTGGAATGAATGATTTGCATGTGATTGCGAGCGAAGCGTGGCAATCCCGCAGTATTGAGATTAGTTAAAACGTTGATAGGTTGATGGATAGAACAAAAATCGATTTGAGAACGATTGATAATCCTGAATGTCTGAAGAACTGTGCTGAAGATGTCAGGGACCAAATTACTGATGGTGATATATGCGCAATAGCAACTTCTGCGCTTGATGGTTTACCTGTTCGTTGTGTTGGAGAGTGGGCTTTTGAAAAAATATACTACCTGAGACAATATTTTGGGATTTTTGTTAATGGAATGAAGAACAAGTGGAAGATGAATTATATTGAAGTCTGTTGTGGGCCAGGAAGATGCATTACAAGACACAATGGAGAGGAAATCGATGGGACATCGCTTTGTGTAGCTAACCATGAATCATTCAATCTCATACAGAAAGCAATCTTCCTAGACAACGATCCTCAAGCAGTTGAAATTCTTAATAAAAGGTTGGATTCGCTTGGAAAGGGCCATATAGCTAAGTCAAGAATAGGCGATTACAATGATGTGGCATCTCTAATGTCTACACTCAAAGAATTGCCAGAACGATGCCTAAATTTGGTCTTTGTTGATCCGACAGATTGCAGCGTGCCTTTTTCTACGATAGCAAGTATAAAGGAACATCTGGGAAGAATTGATCTTGTGGTAACTGCCGGATTTGGCACCGATCTTAGAAGAAACATTACAAATGCTGTGTTGAATCCTAGCTATGGAGTAGCAAAAAAGAAATACACTGATTTTTTAGGCAAGTCTGATTTCTTTGAAAGAGAAGAGGTATTGAAGTACGCCGAAGCGAAAGATCATAAAAGATTAGTCTCTTTTTTTGTCGAAGAATACAAGGTTAATCTTGCAAAACTGGGCTTTGAACATACTGATATGGTACCGGTACGACGGAACAATTTTTTATACCTATTGTATGCAACGAGTAACCCAAAAGGTTTGGAGTTTTGGCAAAAAGCAGTTCACATCAGTCCATATAGCCAATATCGTTTGGACATCTGATTAATTGGGTGCATAAGATTATGAAATTGGGTCAAAAACTTGCGATTGTAAATAATGGTGCTACAAATAGTTATTGCGATAAGAGCGATTCCAAACAAGTATTCGGGACTTTTGAATGGGCTAGCCACAACGCTAATTTTATAAGTGGATGCCAGCACGATTGTAAATATTGCTACAGTAAAGAAATGGCAATTAGATTTCACAAAAAAACTCCAGGGAACTGGCATATTGAGGAAGTGAGGACGCACAGCTTAACAAGAAAATTTAAACGAGTCGATGGCACGATAATGTTTCCTTCTTCTCATGACATACATCCTGAACATCTCAAAGAATGCCTCCTATTTTTAGGGAATATATTAGCTTCTGGGAACCAAGTATTAGTAGTCACAAAACCGCATTTGGAATGTATCCAGGCAATATGTGAGAAATTTGGACAATTCAAAAACAATATTTTGTTTCGATTCACTATTGGATCAGCTGATTCAAGTAACTTGGAGTTTTGGGAACCTGGAGCTCCATCTTTTCCCGAACGCATTGAAGCATTGAAGTGGGCATTCCATTCTGGTTTTAACACCAGTATTTCGTGTGAACCAATGCTGGACGATACAATTGAAGATGTCATTCGTATCACTTCTCCATTTGTCACTGATTGCATATGGATTGGAAAAGCTAATTTTCTTTTGCGCAGATTGAAGTTGAATGGAGTCGGTGATTCTGTAACTTTAGAGAAAGCAAGCGAATTGCTTGCTGATCAAAGTGAGGAAAATATCTTGGGTCTTTTTAGCAAGTTTAGTGATAATCCGAAGGTGAAGTGGAAAGAAAGCATCAAGAAGATAGTTGATATTGACGTCCCGACTCAAAAGGGATTAGATATCTGATTTTTCGATTTTTGACAAAAGATAAGAGTGCAATGTCATATTATCCGATGTTTCTAGATTTGAAAGAAAAGCGATGCGTGGTCATCGGTGGGGGAAATGTTGCTCTGCGCAAGGTCAATATGTTGCTCGATCACAGCGCAAAAATAGAAGTTGTAAGTACCGAGTTTTGTGAGGGACTGGAGGCATTGGCGAAAAATGACATAATAAAGGTGATCCGGCGGAGCTATGAAACCGGTGATCTTGAAGGGATGTTTATCGTCATTGCAGCAACTGACAATCGGGAAACCAATGAACGAATCACCGCTGAAGCGAACGAGCGAGGTATCTTAATCAACGTAGTCGATACACCCGATCTGTGCAATTTTATTGTTCCTTCCTACGTTAGGCGCGGAGACGTTACTCTGGCGATCTCTACCAATGGCAGGAGCCCGGCTCTGGCCCGCAAGCTTAGAACAGAGCTTGAAAAACAATTCGGTGAGGAATATGCTCAATTGGCTGAAGTGGCGGCCGAGGTTCGCTCAGAATTGAAACAGAAAGGGATCGCAGTTTCAAGTGAGAAATGGCAGGATGCTCTAGACCTCGATGGTTTGCTGGACCTTATCCGTTCCGGTCAGAAGGATAAGGTCAGAAATCGGCTTTGGTACGATCTTGGGGAGGCTGTGGACTAGGTGGTTGAAGAACGCAAACTCAAAGGGCCGCAGGTTTGTGCGGTTGGGGTTAATTATAGTACCACCCCCCTTCAGATACGGGAGAAGTTGAGTATACCCAAGGCGCAAATACAGGATGCCCTGGCATCGTTGCGTGATTATGTGCCTCGGGGAATTATTCTGGATACCTGCAACCGGACGGAAATATATGCGTTAAGTAATGACAGTCATTTTGCCGAAAGAGCCCTCCGGCAGTTCCTTCAGGACTGGTCTGGAGTTACGGAAGAGGAACTGACACCTCATCTCTATGTTCATCATAACTACCGGGCCATGAGACGACTTTGCAAGATAACTTCAGGTCTTTATTCAATGATCCTGGGAGAGCATGAGATATTAGGGCAAGTCGGTCTGGCGCTTGAAGAAGCCGAGACCGCCAAAATGGTTGATCCTCCCCTGCGCAGGCTATTCCAGCATGCCATTGGCACTGGAAGAAAGGTTCGGGAGAACACCGGTATCAGTCGCAATGCCATCTCGGTCAGTTCGGTGGCGGTTGATCTTTCGACGAAAGTCGCTTGCGAAAACGTGCAAAACTGCAAAGTACTCCTCCTTGGAGCCGGAGAGGCGGGAAAACTGGTGGTTAAGGCTTTTGCCCAGCGGGGCGCTTCTTCCATTTCGGTTGCCAGCCGATCGATTACGCGGGCCCGTGAACTGGCTTCAAGCCTTGGAGCAAATGCCATCGATATCAAGGAAATGGGGATTGAAATGGCAGCGGCGGATATTGTGATCAGCTGCACCGGATCGCCTCATTTTGTAATTCATAGGGAGCTGGTGCAGAAAGCCATGGCTTTGAGGCCGGACAGGCCGATGGTGATTGTAGATATCGCAGTTCCCCGTGATGTTGAACCCGAAGCGAAAGAGATCGAAAATGTCTATCTCTACGATATTGATGATTTGAACAGTGTTGCGGGGACTAACCAGGAGGAGAGGGAAAGGGAGGTGGATATGGCTCTCGGACTTATTTCGTCCGAGCTCGAATATCTGCTGGAGTGGTGGCAGACACTTGAAGCTAAACCGACTATCGGTAAACTTATGCAGATGGCGGAGGACGTTCGCAAGCGACAGCTAGACATGACGCTCAAGAAACTGCCGCCACTGACGGAGGAACAGCAGGGAAATCTCGATGCGATGACTAAATCAATCGTAAAGAAGATTCTCCATAATCCTATTCAATATCTGAGAGATAACGGGCACACCAATGACGAAGTCGTACGGGTGCTTAGTGAGTTGTTCGCGCTGGACGAGCAGAAGAAGGGTAAATGACGGAACACTTAAGGATCGGCTCACGAGGCAGCAAGCTGGCAGTAATACAGGCCGAGTATGTGAGGGATCAGCTTGTTTCCCTGAATCCCGGGGTCGAATTTGAGATGGTGACGGTGACTACCACCGGTGACCAGAACACCACTGTCTCGCTAGAGAAACTGGGAGGAGAAGGGGTTTTCGTCAAGGAGTTGGAAGAGGCTTTGTTGAAAAAACAGATAGACATTGCGGTGCATAGCCTTAAAGATATGCTCACAACCATACCGGAGAACCTTCGGTTGGCTGCTGTACCCCAAAGAGTTGATCCCAGAGATGTCATCATCTCTCCTGCCGAAAAGCTGGCGGAACTCCCCGCAGGGGCCAAAATCGGTACCGGTAGCCAGCGGCGTGCTGTCCAGATACGGGCCCTTCGTTCTGATATAGAGATTTGTGGCTTGAGGGGAAACATCGATACGCGGATCAGAAAGGCATTTTCGGATGAGCTCGATGGAATCGTCATGGCCGCAGCGGCGCTGATTCGTTTAGGGATGGAAGATCGGATAAGCGAATATTTATCGACTGAGGATTTCATACCCGCAGTTGGGCAGGGGGCTCTGGGGATAGAAATCCGGGCAAATGATGCACGCACTTACGAAATCGTAGCTCCTTTGGATCATCAACCTAGTTGTCAATGCGTGACTGCGGAACGATCCTTTCTGAGAGCCTTGGGTGGTGGGTGCCGGGCCCCGATCGCCGCCCTGGGAATAGTCGAAGATGAGAAGCTCAGTCTTAACGGAATTGTGTCAGATCCCCAAGGTAACACGATACTGCACGCCAGTATCGAAGGCAGTGCTTCGGAGCCGGAAAGAGTAGGTAGAGAGCTGGCTGCAAAGATGATCGATATGGGCGCAGAATCACTGGTTGAGAAGGGTCAGTAATTATGAATGGCAAGGTATATATAGTTGGCGCCGGACCGGGTGATCCCGGTCTGATTACAATCAAAGGGATGGAGTGCCTCAAAAAGGCTGAAGTGGTTGTCTTTGATAGATTGATCGATAACAGCTTTCTCGATGTGGTTCCTGCCGGTGCCGAGATGATCTATGTGGGAAAGTCGGCCAAAGTGCACGCCAAAGAACAGGACGAGATCAACCGAATACTGGTCGAAAAAGCTCAGGAAGGCAGGCTGGTTGTTCGCCTCAAAGGTGGTGATCCCTTTGTGCTGGGCCGGGGTGGAGAGGAATGCGAGGAACTGGCAGCCAACAGTATTCCTTATGAAGTGGTACCGGGTATCTCTTCTTCGATTGCTTCTCCGGCGTATGCAGGTATTCCGGTAACCCATAGGCATGTGGCTTCGTCATTTGCGGTGATCACCGGACATGAGGACCCTACCAAGGAAATTTCAAGTATCAACTGGGAAAAGCTGTCTACAGGTGTTGATACTCTGGTATTTCTGATGGGAATGGGAAATCTGCCTTTGATTGTGCAAAAGCTGATCGAATGCGGCCGAGGACCGGATACCCCGATAGCTCTTGTTCGTAGGGGAACGACTTTGGAACAGCAGGCTATTACCGGTACGCTGTCAACAATCGTGGAAAGAGCTAAGGAGTCAGGTTTCGAACCGCCAGTGGCGATAGTGGTTGGTGAGGTGGTCGATCTTAGGGCGAAACTCAAATGGTTCGAAAATCGCCCTCTTTTCGGAAAGCGAGTGCTGGTTACACGAGCGCGCACACAAGCCAGCGCATTGAGCAAATTACTTTCTGAGCGAGGTGTTCAACCGGTTGAATTGCCGGCGATAGAAATCCAACCAGTTAATGATCCTACAGAATTGGACCAGTCGATCATAGATCTGCCCGGTTTCGATTGGATGATCTTCACGAGTGCTAACGGGGTCGAGGCCATGTGGGATCGGCTGGTGGTTTTGGGCAAAGACGCCCGGCAATTTGGATCGGTAAAAATTGGCGCGATTGGACCAGCGACTGCCGAGGCTCTGGCAGAACGAGGATTGTACCCGGATTTCATGCCGGTTGAATATACTAGTAAAGGTATTTTGGAAGGCCTTTCTGAAAGGGATGTCAATGGGTGCCATATACTTTTACCTCGGGCCGATATCGCACCGAAAGACCTGACTGAAGGACTTATTGGTTTAGGAGCTGAACCCGTAGAGGTTATCGCGTATTTGACCAAACCTTCTGCCGAGGTTGCTGAAAAAGCCAAACAAATGCTGCTTGATGGCGAGATTGATATTATCACTTTTGCCAGTTCTTCAACGGTAACCAATCTGATCCAGGCACTCGGTGATGACTGGCAGGTAGCGCGAAACGCGAAAATTGCTTGTATCGGTCCGGTCACGGCTGCCACGGCCAGAGATGCGGGACTTGAGGTGGATATCATTGCGAGTGAACAGACCATACCCGGTCTGGTGGACGCTATTGAGGAGGCATACTCCAATGACTGAATTTCCGCAGAAAAGACTGCGTCGATTGCGCCGTAACGAAACCATGCGAAAGTTGGTGCGGGAGACGGTGCTCAATGTGAATGACCTCGTCTATCCATTGTTTGTAATTCACGGTAATGATATAAAAAATGAAATTGCTTCGATGCCGGGGACATATCAGTTTTCGGTTGATAAGCTGGCCGGAGAAATCGAAGAGATTACAGAACTTGATATTCCGGCAGTCATACTTTTCGGTATTCCTGAAACCAAGGATGAAACTGGCTCTTCCGGCTATGCCAGCGATGGAGTCGTCCAGAAGGCTATCAAAGCTATCAAACAAATGAATCCTGAGATTATGGTGATTTCAGACGTTTGCTTGTGCGAATATACCAGCCACGGACATTGCGGTGTGGTCAAGGATGGTGATGTTGATAACGATGCCACGCTGGAGCTCTTGGCAAAAATGGCAGTGTCTCATGCTGAAGCGGGTGCGGATATCGTGGCCCCTTCGGATATGATGGACGGGCGAGTGAAGGTCATCAGAATAGCACTGGATGAAGCCGGGTTCGAATATATCCCCATACTTTCCTATGCGGCTAAATATGCATCGGCTTTTTACGGGCCATTCCGGGATGCCGCAGAGTCCGCTCCGCAATTCGGTGATAGACGATCTTATCAGATGGACCCTCCGAATGTCCGGGAAGCCATGCGTGAAATTAAGGCCGATATCAGCGAAGGCGCTGATATGGTTATGGTAAAACCGGCGTTGGCGTATTTGGACGTGATTAGAAAGGCCAGGGACACGTTTAATCATCCTCTGGTGGCATATAATGTAAGCGGAGAGTATTCCATGGTGAAGGCTGCTGCCCATCAAGGGTGGGTCGATGAGCAACGTGTAGTCATGGAAATCCTTACTTCCATCAAACGTGCCGGTGCGGATATTATCATCACGTATCATGCAAAAGAAGCAGCCAGATCGTTGAGTTGTGCTTAGGCTAATATGTCATTCCCGCGAAGGGGCTGTGTCACAAATGTAATCTTGAGAAAGGGATACCGCCAGTGGCGGTATGTATTGAAGAAGAAACTCAAAATCCAGAGAGACGGCGAGCGGAATGGATTGCGGATCAAGTCCGCAATGACATGACTGACTTGCATAGTGGCGATCTCTCTGTTCACGAGGAGATTGCTTCGCTTTGCTCGCAATGACATGATAAAGACAAAGTATTTCTTAATTGTGACACAGTCTCGAAAGCGGAAATCCAGATGGGAGGGGATGTGGATTCCGTGTCAAGCACGGAATGAAATACACCGGGATATTGCAGATTAAGGACATCACTATGAACAGAAAGCGATCCAACCAACTTTTCGATGAGGCCCAAAACTACCTTCCTGGGGGAGTGGACAGTCCTGTTCGGGCCTTCAAATCTGTAGGAGGAAATCCCCTTTTTATAAAACGGGGGAAAGGTTCCAAAATCTACGATGAAGATGGAAATGAGTTTATAGATTATGTCTGTTCCTGGGGCCCGATGATATTGGGGCATGCTTCATTACAGGTAGTTAAATCGGTGCAAAGAATGGCCGAATCGGGAACAAGCTTCGGCGCGCCGACGGAACTTGAGACCACATTGGCGAAGATGGTCTGCGAGGCGGTGCCGTCAATAGAGATGGTCCGGTTTGTCAGTTCCGGAACTGAAGCCACTATGAGCGCTCTGCGGCTGGCTCGTGCCTTTACTGAGCGGGAAAAGATCATTAAGTTTGCTGGATGCTATCATGGCCACTCGGATGGCCTGTTGGCAAAAGCCGGTTCTGGTGCCACTACTCTGGGAATTCCGGATAGCCCTGGTGTGCCGGTGGGATATGCCCAGAATACGCTAATTGCCAGATATAATGATTTGGAATCTGTTAGAAACCTTTTCATCCGCCATAATGATATTGCTGCGGTGATCATCGAACCTGTAGCTGCCAACATGGGTGTTGTTCTACCGGAACCGGGCTTTCTTGAAGGTTTGCGCGAGGTGACCAAATCGTCTGGATCTCTGCTAATATTCGATGAAGTGATCAGTGGATTCCGGCTCACTTACGGTGGAGCACAGGCGGTATATGAGGTCATTCCGGATTTGACGTGTCTGGGCAAGATAATCGGTGGTGGATTACCGGTGGGAGCATATGGGGGGCGGGCCGATATTATGAAAATGATGGCTCCATCAGGGGCAGTCTACCAGGCAGGTACACTTTCCGGGAATCCTCTGGCGATGGTGGCAGGGATAGAAACACTTCGAGCGTTACAGGAGCCGAATTTCTATAAGGAACTGGAACGAAAGTCAGTCAATTTGTGGAAAGGAATGACAGAAGCGGCTACGAAAGTTGGCTTGCCTGTGCAGGTTTCAAGGATCGGGTCGATAATGACTCCGTTTTTTAATGATCAACCGGTTTTCGATTATGAATCGGCTACCAACGCTGATACACAAAAGTTCGGAGAGTTTCATCGGAAATTGCTGGAACAGGGTATTTATTGGCCGCCATCACAGTTTGAAGCGGCGTTCGTTTCGATCGCTCACAGTGATGGTGACATCGAGGCTACTGTACAGGCAATTGAGAAGGCTTTTGTATAAGGGCTTACGCAAGCAGCCGCAACTTTAGGAATCTCTGAATAAGTCTCGAATCATGAGATAATAGTGACAGGATTTATTCAAGGAGATTTACCGATGATAGATGGGCCATCGTTTGCCAGCCTCGCCTATGACAATAAGAAGAAAAGGACCCGCCGGGAAAAGTTTCTGGCGGAGATGGATCAGGTGATTCCGTGGGCAGATCTTTTAGAGATTATCAGGAAGCATTATCCCAAAGCGGGGAACGGTCGTCAGCCGATGCCACTGGAGCGGATGCTGCGAATCTATTTTATGCAGCAGTGGTACGGGCTTTCCGATCCGGGGATGGAAGATGCGTTGTATGATATTGAATCAATGAGACGCTTTGCCAGTATCGATCTGGAAGCCGATACTATACCAGATGAAACCACCATTTTGAACTTTCGGCATCTGCTGGAAAAGCATAAGCTGACAGAGAAGATATTCGAGAACACAAAGCATTATTTGGCTGACAAAGGGCTGATGTTACGTGAGGGAACGATTGTGGATGCGACCATCATCAATGCACCGTCATCAACCAAGAATGAAATGCGGAAACGAGACCCTGAGATGAAGCAAACCAAGAAAGGGAATCAGTGGTATTTTGGGATGAAGGCTCATGTCGGCACAGAGAGTAAAAGGGGTCTGGTCCACAGCATCGTTGTCACCAATGCCGGAGTACATGACTCACAGGTGATGGATGATCTACTTCACGGAGAAGAAAGGGCTGTTTATGGGGACAAGGCTTATGCCAATACCGGAAAGAGCCAGCAGTTCGAATCCCAGGGCATCGAGTGGCTTGTTGATCGTAAAGGCACAAAAGGGCATCCACTGACGCAAAAAGATAAGGAATGGAATCATCAACAGAATCGGACACGGGCCAAAGGAGAACACGCCTTTCTAGTGGTCAAACATCTATGGGGATACAGGAAGGTCAGATACAAGGGTTTACTCAAGAATGCGGCACAGGTGTTCAGCCTGTTTGCGTTAGCCAATCTGTATATGGTTCGCAAGGACTTATTGTTGCTGAAGGGTTAGTCTGCCCAAAACCAGGGAAATACCCCTGGAAAGGGGAAAATCAGATCAGAATATCACAACAATCGAGCTTGTGAAACACTTCTTCAGCAACAACAGGCCCAAAAAGAGACTTTAGGTGCCTTGATCAGAGCTTCCTTA
>JABHWQ010000397.1 GCA_018657655.1 Chloroflexota bacterium
AGGTAGCTACTTTTGAGAATGCAAGTTTGGAAAATGCTGGGATGGAATACACTGCAAAACAAGCTGCAAAAACCAGGATATTCTGGATATTGGCACTGGCAACAGCGATTGGATTCATGGGCATGAATGCAGTGGTTACACTGGTGGCCGATCATCTTAATACAAGGGGGATTGCAGAAGGATCAACAAAAGAGGTCGTGGTGATCATGTTTATTCCATTGCTCAGTGTTGTGGGACGCCTGGGTTTTGGATGGCTAAGCGATACTTTACCCAAGAATCGTCTTCTGGCCCTGGCGATAATGCTCCAGGTAATCGGGTTGATAGTCTTCAGTTGCGCGCCTAATCTAGCGGCACTTGTTGTTTTCCTGGTTGCGTTTGGCACCGGATATGGGGGGTCAATTGCGCTGCGCCCTGCTATCCAAAGAGAGTATTTTGGGAGAAACAGCTTTGGTGCTATTCAGGGTTCGATGATGATGATACTTACGGTAGGCGGAGTTATTGGACCGCTTTGTGCAGGGTGGATATTTGATTGGAGAAGCGATTATCAAATGGCTTGGATAATATTTGCCGTAGCAAACGCGGCGGCGATTCCATTTACGTTGGCCATGAAGCGTCCACAACTATCTACCTAAGGGTACCCGGCGCTACAGATATTATCGAAGAACCGTTTCAAAATCCTGGCGGTTGCTCCCCAAATGACTTCTTCACCATAATGATAGAAATACACCGAATATGTGATATCCCCTTCGGTTTCCATTTCTTCCCGGAAATTGGCCTTATCGAGAAGAACGGAGATAGGAACTTCCAGCATATTTTGAACTTCATCTTCACTGAGCTTGAACGGATATGGGTATGGAATGTAACCCGCGAATGGCGTTACCAGAAAATTACTAACGTAAGTCAGCTCATCATCGAGTTCGCCTAAAACATCTACGGATTCAGGATCAAGCCCGATTTCCTCGTAGGCTCCCCTCAGAGCGGTCTGTAATAAGTCACTATCGGTGCTCTCTTTTTTCCCGCCGGGAAAGGATATTTGCCCTTTGTGATGTTCGACTGTATCGGTTCTTTTGGTGAAGAGGACGTGGTCTTCACCATTTTTCTCAAAAATAGGCATAAGAACTGCTGCCGGAACGGCGCCCGAATTCAGTATATGTTGTTTTTCACGTTGAATAAGGATGCGTTTGATTCTTTCCTTCACGGCTAACCTTTGCTCTCCTCCGCAATGCGTCTGGCCCAGTCTCTCACAAACGGGTTGGCTTGACGCTCCATGCCGATAGTCGTTTGCGGACCGTGCCCGGAATACACAACTGTTTCATCGGGGAGTATCATTAAATGTTCGAATATACCTGTCATTAGCTGTGAATGGCTGCCATCGGGGAAATCCGTCCGGCCGATGCTGTATTGGAATAGGGTATCTCCACTGAAAACTATACCATGGCCTATCAGTACAATTCCTCCCAACGAATGACCCGGAGTATGTCTGACGGTGAAACTCAAATCACCGATCTCGATTACATCCCCATCTTTCAAGGGTTGATCTACATCCGGGGATTTCCCGAATACGCCCCCTTTTACCGTTTCCGCTTCATGCATGGCGAAAGGTGCGTCCAGTTTTTCTTTGACCTGGTTCACAGCGGTGACATGGTCGATGTGTCCGTGTGTGGCAACTATCAGTTTTATCTTGAGTTCGGCCTGGTCCACAGCATTCAAAATCGTATCCGGCTCAGCACCCGGATCGATGATCAATCCTTCCTTGGTCGTTTCTGAACCCACAATATAGCAATTGGACATGTAGGGGCCTACGGACAGTGCCTTGAATATCAATTTGTGCCTCCTTTAGCTGTATAGTCCGATCTTTTTGAAGTATCTCTTGTAGCCGGCAACCGTCAGGTCAAGATACATGCGCTCGTAGTTCAGCTTAGCAGAAACGTTATTGGTGAAGTACTCGTTTAGGCGTTGTTCTATTTGTTTTGAATTCTCTCCTATCTTCAGAGCTTCTAGAACTATCTCACCGCAATCTTTTATTTCCTGAACGGCTCGTGTCATAAGGGTAGCGGGCGCTCGTCCCACCCCTTCGTGAGCATAGAATAATAACTTTGGATCGAGTTTTCTTAGTCGGTCGATCGTTTCGATTGATAGATCAAGATCGAACCCTTCGGGGCAGATGATTACCACACCGTCTTCTTCGGGATAGTACATACCAAGGGTATCACCGCAAAACAATCCGTGGCAGTTGTCATCGTAGAGACAAAAATGGTGATTGGCATGTCCCCGTGTGTATAAAACTTCTAACGTTCTACCGCCAATATCGATCCTGTCTCCTTCGCTGACTGATAATACCTGACTTTCCGGCACAGACAGTATATTTCCGAACTTATCGGCAAAGTTGTCACCGAAGGTTTGCTTGTTGGCGTCGATCAGCATCGCTGGATCGATCAAATGGCGTGCGTGCCGTTCGTTGACTACTACCTGAGTTTGGGGCAATTCTCGAGCGACGTAACCGGCACCACCTCCATGATCGATGTGCAGGTGGGTTGGGATTACATACTTGAGGGAATCAAGATCAACTTTAAGTTCTTCCTCAAGTGTCTGAAGGACGACTTTGGATTGAGCGGTTGAGCCGGGATCGATAAGGGTTGGTTTCTCCCCCAAAATCAAATAGGAGAGACTAAACATGAAGTTTAACTCGGGGTGAATTTGGTAGATATCCTCGGCTACTTCCGATACTCTGGCCATGGGTATTGTCCGTGACCATTGTAGCATACGAGGGGATTTACTGCAGAGTGTAGATGGCGGGGTCGGCTGATCGATCAAAAGCGATGGTTGAGCTTGTCACTTTGCTTCATATTTGGCCTTGCAGTATAATCAAAACACCAAATGGATTGGGTTTGGTGCACTTCGTTCCGGGGCTCCGATAATCCCTGTTGGTATCAGCGGGAGTGAAGCGTTCGAACACTCTGGCGCAATATTCAAACGTTCCAAAGTCACCGTGACCATCGGACAGCCTTTCTCATTTTCGAAGGGTGAGGGCAAGTTAACCCGGGATCAACTGACGCAGTCAGCCGATCAGATTGTGGAGCGCATTGCTGAGCTATTGCCAAAAGAGTACCGGGGTGTGTATGGTGAAAGTGACAGTATTAAAGGTAATACAGGAGTGGTAAGTGGAAGTAAAGCTGGCATCTGAGAGGGGATTTTGCTTCGGTGTAAGGCGTGCCATAGATCTGGCGGAGAAAGCGGTCACCGAGTGTGGTTCGCTGGAGAGTCTTGGAGCCATTGTGCACAATCGGCAGGTGGTCGATATGCTCTCAGCCAGGGGAATGCGTATCATAGGAAGCCTTGATGAAATGAAAGGTGATACCCTGCTTATTCCTTCTCATGGAGTCAAGCAGGAAATTATGGATAAGGCTGAGGAATCCGGTTTGAATGTGATTGATGCTACCTGCCCTATTGTGAGGAATGCTCAGCAGGTAGCTCATAAATTGTACGAGGAAGGTTTTATGGTTTTGGTATTCGGTGATGCTTCTCATACGGAAGTCAAAGGCCTGCTTTCCAGAGCCGGAGAAGGAGCAATTGCTGTAACTGAAGTACCGGATTTCAGTAAATCGTTACGTCGAATTGGGATACTTTCTCAGACCACTCAAAGCCGGAAACAATTTGCCACTTTTTTAGCTCAGCTTATGGATTCTGAGCTTTCGTCATTAGCTGAAATACGGATATTTAATACAGTATGTGATGCTACAGCAAAACGGCAACAGACAGCCCTGGAATTAGCTTCGAAAGTTGACCTTATGCTGGTAATAGGTGGGCATGATAGCGCAAACACCAAACATCTTGCTGAAATATGCCGATCTACCGGGGTCAATACGTTGCATATCGAAACAGCCGGTGAGCTTAACCCCTCTGTTTACTGTGGGCAGTCCCGCATTGGCATCACTGCCGGGGCTTCTACCCCAGAATGGGTTGTTGAGGAAGTAGTTGGAAAATTGGAGCAGTCTTTATAAAGGATATAGACAACTATCAGGTAGTTGATTGCAATGCGCTGGAAAACATGCTATATTTTAGCCGTGACTGGAAGTGGGTGATGCACCCACTTTTTTAGTTTTTGCCGGGAACGATAAAGGGGTTTTTGGCGAAATGAAGAATGATTTTTTATTAGCGATTACTCAACTAGCGGCAGAGAGGAACTTGCCCAAAGAATTAGTTCTTGAGGCGGTGAAAGCGGCCCTGCTTTCAACGTACAAGAATTATGATGTGTCAATTGACATCCTCTCTACCAGTGGAGAGATCAAAGCGTATGCCACGAAAACCGTTGTGGAAGCTCCCAATGATAACTGGCATGAGATAACACTGTCTGATGCACAGAAGATACAAAAAGATATCGAGCCGGGTCAGACGATTAGTATTGAAATCGATCCGCTGGATGCAGGGCGGATAGGGGTGCAGACAGCCAAGCAGGTTGTCATGCAGCGCCTCCGCGAAGCCGAGCACGAGTTTATATTTGGCACATTTGCTCATAGGGAAGGGAATGTGCTGAGTGGTGTGGTACAGCGCGTTGACGCCAGGCATATCCTTGTTGACTTGGGACAGGCTGAGGGACTTTTACCTTTGGCGGAACAAGTGCGAGCGGAAAACTATCGCGTTGGG
>JABHWQ010000040.1 GCA_018657655.1 Chloroflexota bacterium
ATTATTTGTTAAATCAAGCAGGAGATCAAAATGATCAAGGCAATAAAAACGATGCTGAATGCTGTCGAGATGGGGGAGTTGAAAAGCTTCGGCGAGATGGCAGTAATCCCCCTGTTTCTTCCATCGTACGAGAGCAATCATAACTACCTGGTCATGAAAGAGGCCCTTGAAGAGAAACTTCTCGTGATCACGGAGTTGTCACACTCGGGGAACGTTAACGAGTTGAGGGTGATCAACAATGCCGCTGTGCCAGTCCTGCTGATCGATGGGGAAGAACTGGTCGGTGCCAAGCAGAACCGGATTGTCAACACGACGATTCTGCTGAAGTCGAAGTCCGAGACGCTGATACCAGTAAGCTGCACGGAGCGGGGCCGGTGGTCCTACAACTCGCGGACCTTCGATGACTCCAACACGGTGATGAAGCATAAGGAAAGGGTGCGCGCGAAAAGATCTGTGAGCGATTCCCTTGCTGCTTCAGGAATGCCCGATGCGAACCAGGGGGAAATCTGGGAGAATTTAAATCAGCTTCAGATTGATACTTGTATCAACTCGCCAACCGGAGCGATGAAAGATGTTTTCAATGCCCATAAAAACGAGTTGAAGGACTTTCTTGGTGCTTTCCCGTCCAATGATGGTCAGGGTGGTCTGTTTGTGTTTATCAACGGCCGCGTGGCCGGGTTCGAAACGCTGTCCAGGCCCGAGTCTTACGGGAAGCTGCATGCAAAATTGCTCAAGAGTTACGCCATGGAAGCATTGGTGGAGGGGATAAAGGGCACTGAATCCCCCAGTATTGACAAAGCACAGGCCTTTCTAAAACAAGCTGTTGCCGCAAAGGGCAAAAAGTATCCTTCGGTAGGCCTGGGCAATGACTACCGGATCAAGGGTGAGAACCAGGTTGGCTCGGCTCTCGTGCATGGAGAAGAAACCGTACACGCCGCTTTCTTCAGAACCGACGACAGCCAGGAAGATGGAACGATGACAAGGTCCGGACAGCGGGCTCGTTTCAGGAGATAGTACAGATTTGATAATTGGCTAATGGTAGTGGAAAGACGGGAGATCATCAACATGTCCATGGAACCCTATTGGCTAAAAGTTACAGGACCTGACCTCGAACAGGCGGTAAAGGCGGTCAGGCTGGCCAATGGCCTTAGAAAAAGGCGGCGGGTGCTGATCAGT
This sequence comes from Chloroflexota bacterium, assembly GCA_018657655.1. Taxonomy (GTDB): domain Bacteria; phylum Chloroflexota; class Dehalococcoidia; order SZUA-161; family SpSt-899; genus JABMQN01. The sequence continues at coordinate 1,177 of JABHWQ010000040.1, forward strand.
TTCTCCGGAGACGAGATGCACTTGCGAACGGTAGAGATGGAAACGAGCATCACAGCGGAGGGCGAATGGCCAGGGACTGGCAGAATTGCAGCTTTTGGCCTGCGCCCCCTGCTGCGCTATGTAGCTTCTGAAGAGAGTGTTGAAATTCGATACGAGAATGAAAAGATCACTATTGGATCCTACTCGTTCAAGTGTATATGGCAGGATATCTCGCCGGATATATCACAGGAACAAATAGAGTTGCCTATCGATGCTCCCTGGCCGGACTATCTCATGATGATGTACAAGTACAATAATGCTCAACTGGTGGGGAGCGGTTTGATGCCCAAAGTCGAGGAGGCGCATGAGAAGGCGGAGCGCCTTATCGGCCATGCGGCGACGACACTTGCTCCACTGGGATTAACGGTCAGCGATCTCTGGCGGTTGTACGAGTCCAAGAACCTCGATTAGGGTTTTGGTCGCAGGTGGGGATGCATTTATCGATGCTGATGTTGGAGAGAATCTCTACGTGAAATAGTATCGATTGCTGGAAGGAAGGCTTGCCATGACTGAGATAAGGGAGTTTGACAGGCAGCTCTACCACAAAATTCAGATGCTCGATATACCGGGGACGCTGGCACTGCTGGATGGGGGAGCCAGTATCAATGTCCTCGATGAATCAGGAGAAACTCCTTTCATGGAGTTGGCAGGAGTTAAATATAGGCCCGATGGAAGGCATGTTTCGCAGAAAGAGCGTATCAAGTTCATGAATATTTTGATTGAGAGAGGTGCTGATATCGATCTTTTTGGTCTCGACGGTCATAACGCTCTCTGGTATGCAATCGTCTATGGTGAATACAAGGTGGTTAAGTTCCTATTGAACAGTGGCGTCAATCTGAATGTTGAATATTATCCCGATGAGGGTGCCGAGAGTCCTTTGGATACGGCTTATATGGAGTTGCACTGCGTGACGACTGATGCAAAGTACAGAACAGTTGAGAGAATTATTGATCTTCTTGAACTGTACGGTGCCAAATAGGATTAAAGCTGCTGAAAAGAGAATGTATAGAGCGTTAGGTTTGTAGAAGCAATAATTGGCAGGGGAGGCGGGGGGGAGTTGAGAAGTTGTGCAAATGATTGAATAAGGAATTATTGATGTGATTATAAATTGCTATTTCAGTATATAATCTCTTCATTGATCATACCGTATGGTGAACTATAAAAATATGATTTGACAGAACTGGAGGCAATGGTAGATTGGTACTGTAATAAAATTTTCATAAACACAGATAAGTGTTAGGAGTATATAAGAAGGCCGTTATAATGGATTGCTGAAGTTTCGGGTTTGAAATGGGTTGTAATCATTCTGCTGCATAAAACGTCAATTGATTGCTCATTGTGAAGCTGAATCTTTAAACAAAAGAAAATAGCATGCCTTACTATGCACATTCCAAAGAGGGTGCAGATCGCGATGCTTGGCATTTGTTGGCGGATCACCTGAGCCAAGTCGGAAGCATGGCCGGCAATCTGGGCCAACTCGGCGGGCCGGAGATCGCGCGGTCCGCGGCCGTCGAACTTGCGCAAGGCCGCGAAGGCGACATGGTCGACATCCATGTTGAGCCCCATGCCGATAGCGTCGGTGGCGACCAGATAGTCGACCTCGCCGGCCTGGTAGAGGGCGACCTGGGCGTTG
>JABHWQ010000498.1 GCA_018657655.1 Chloroflexota bacterium
GATAACTACGAGCCGATCCGTTATGTCCATCACTACACCCATATCGTGCTCGATAAGGACAATAGCTACCCCTCTCTCCTCTTGCACATCGAGAATGAACCTGGCCATATCCTCTTTTTCTTCCACGTTCATTCCGGCCATTGGCTCATCCAGCAGGAGTAACTTTGGTTCCTGAGTCAAAGCTCTTCCCAGGTCGATTCTCTTACGTAACCCATACGGCATAGCTCCGACCACCGTTTTTCTCCATGGCTGTATTTCCAGAAACTCGATAGTCTCTTCAACTGCCTGGCGATGTTTGATCTCTTCATGATGAGCCCTTCCGAAGTAGATGGCTCCCTCGATGAAGTTAGATTTGAAAAGGAAGTGTCTGGCGGCCATCAAATTGTCTACGGTGCTCAGCCCGGTATACAGCTGGATATTTTGAAATGTCCGGCTGATTCCATATCGGGCAATTTTGTCGGGGCGCATCCTTGTGATGTTTCGACCATCAAAAATGATCTCACCCGCTTCGGGTTTGTAGAAACCGTTAATACAGTTGAGAATGGATGTCTTCCCTGCACCGTTGGGCCCGATAATGGAAAGTATCTCACCCTCCCGAACGTCGAAGCTCACTCCGGCTAGGGCCGCAACCCCACCGAAGGTTAGATGCACATCATTGACCTCTAGTATCTTGCGCCTTTCCATATGCTGACAACTCCCCCGATAAACGCGTTTGATTTATCCAAACATAATTTGTCTATGATGTCAAGCGATACACAAGTTGAAAATGAAGCTAACACCAATAGAAACAAACGTGAAGCGAAATTGACTAAAAAGAGCATTTACGGCATAGTGCATCTGTGTACACGATCACGGTACTTTACAATAATTTTCTGGTGAGAATTTCCTCTTCATCACGATTTGTTACCGTTTGATTTAGCCTGGCATCGTGTAATGCCTTCAATATTTCCCCGAGTTGTTTTCCGGGCGAAACCCCCATTTTCTGAAGATCTGTGCCAGTGATTTCAGGTTTTACATATCGCCAGTTGTATAAGAAGATCTCTAGCCTCTCTTGGACTGTTGGTGAATTGGAGGTTATGGCAGCGGATGCAATCACTTCCGGGATTAGCGGTTTCAGCATACGGTATATCTCACTAGGAAGAATATCTAAGGCTTCCATCGATGGAACTGATTCCATTATATGGAGCGTGTCCCGCAGCACACGTGTTGCCCACCCTGGCATCTTGAGTCGAGTGATACAGCCTTCAATTTCCTCACTATCCATTCGATGGGCCAGAAGCGCCAGGGATATGGAGTGCAATGAAAGGGACTGGTCATGCACGCTACGAGCTGTGACGAAGCATTCTGTTAGTCCCTCATCGTTTGATAGGGGGATACCGAGTCTTTGCAGTATACCTAGGGCATTGGCTTTGAGGATAATTGTTTCAGGCAAATCCTCTTCAAGGATCAATTCCAACTCATGCCACAGTCGTTCTCCGGTCACTGTATCCAGGTTAGTTAAATGTTTTATAAGGAGATCATTTGTCTCTGATTCGAGCTGAAAACCAAGGCGTTGTTCATAGCGCAGGGCTCGGAGGATGCGGGTGGGATCGTCGACGAAACTTTGATGGTGCAGTATTCGAACCAGTTTCTGTTCCAGATCGACTTGCCCGCCGTGTGGGTCCAAGAGATCGCCAAATATTCGAGGGTTGAGGCAAATACACATAGCGTTGATGGTGAAATCGCGGCGTGCAAGATCGTCTTCGATATTGCCGGCTTTGACTGTGGGAAGCGCACCGGGCCTATCATAGGTTTCGGAACGCGCCGTAACCAGATCGAGGCTGAAATCTTCCCAAAGCAGTTTTGCCGTTCCGAAACGGGGGTGCGTTCTTATATCCCAGCCTTTGTCCCTGGCCAACTGGCGCGCCAGCGAAATGGCCCTGCCTTTGATCACTACATCAAAATCGAAATTGGAGCGTCCCAGTAATACATCGCGCACAACCCCGCCCACCAAATAGGCGCTTTCCCCTCTTGCCTCGGCTATCTCTCCGATTTCCCGGAGGAGGCTCGCCAGTCCTTGCGGGAGCTGTGCTTCAAGTTTTACAGAAATATTGACCAAGCCGGTACTCCATCGAGACTGATAGCTATGTTGTTGGCTGGGTCATTGTCGCCATCATTCTTTCAAGTTCCCAAAAAGCTCTGAGTGAGCTGATTTTTCCTTCATCATTGACTGTGTATTTGAATACACCTTCGCACAGGGCTGTAGCGCCATTAGGGAATGACAGATGAATGGTGCCAACATTAGCCGCTTCCTGTCCACAGGCAAAAGAATCGCGAATTTCAAACTTGAGGTTCGTGTTTGCGATGTTGCTATCC
>JABHWQ010000038.1 GCA_018657655.1 Chloroflexota bacterium
CAGATGATATGCAAGCCGTGATTCATCTCTTTGACGAGGCAGTCAGAACACATCCGCAAGATCTAGCCGTTTTACAAGTCCAGCGTAGAGACGGAAGCACGGTTTTCATCGAAGCAAGTACCAAGTTGGTTCAACGCCGCAACGAAGCCCCAGAGATTCTGGTTATTCTGAGAGACATCACCGAGCGCCAACAGGCCGAGGAAGAAACCAAAAGACTCAACAAAGAATTAATGGAAGCCAATGCAGTACTGGAAGAGGAAATAACGGAGCGCAAAAGGGCCGAGGAAGCACTCAAACAAAGTGAAATGCGTTTTCGCGCCTTGTTTGAGAATGCATCAGACGGTGCCTCCATTCTTAATGCTGATGGAACCATCGCATATGCAGCCCCTTCCAATGAGCGAATACTCGGTTTTGAAGCTGGTGGGTCAGGTGCTGTAACCTTGTTCGACCAAATTCACCCCGATGATAAAGACAGACTTGCTGAAGATTTATCTACCATAATTCAGGAACCACATCGTAAAGTCACGTCTGTCTATCGCGCTCTTCACAAGGATGGGCAATGGCGCAAAATTGAAGCCACCGGTTGCAACCTGCTCGACGATCCTCATATTCAGGGAATAGTCGCCAACTTCAGAGATGTCACTGAACGTATGCAAGCCGAGGAGGCATTAAAAGATAGCGAGGAGAAATTCAGGAACATTCTTGAGAGTGCCGACGATGAAATCATATATCTAGACGAAGCAGGCACAATTCTTGACGTAAACGATAGAGTAAACGATATTTTTGGTTATTCGCGAGAGGAATTGATTGGGAAAAACTTCACCGATTTCAACTTCATAAATTCTGAAGGAATGGAAGACCTTCTCAACCAAGTTAACAAAGCAGTCAGGGGAGATAATATACCGCTCACCGAACTTGTAGCTCTGCGCAAGGACGGCAGTACAGTTTCTGTTGAGTTGAGTATCAGAACCGTCCAAGCTTCCAGCGGGAAACAAGGTCTTCTCGTCATAGTTAGAGACATCTTGGAGCGCAAACAAGCAGAGGAAGCACTACGGGAAAGTGAAGACAAATACCGTAAAGTAGTGGAACTTTGTTCTGATGGGATCGTTATCATTCAGGATGGGATTATTAAATTCGCCAATCCCCGTATGGGTGAGATTATGGACGATGACCTTGGTGAAGGTTTGAATACTCCATTTTCCGATCACGTTGATCCAGGGGAAATCTCCAAGCTTGCCAATTACCATCAAAAACAAATATCTGGAGAAGAAGTCCCATCGATGTACGAGACGACTCTCAAACACAAAGATGGCAGCAGGGTCTTTATTGAATTTAATGGTAGCCTCATAGTATACAAGGAGAAAGCAGCCGTTCTTGGATTTGTCCGTGATATCACCGGGCGCAAACAGGCGGAGGAAGCGCTAAAGGAATCAGAGGCTCACTGGCGCGCTTTGGTTGAGAACGCACCTTTTACCATCATATCCGTAGACAGTGAAGGCACGATTCTCGCTACCAATCGTATCGTACCTGGGCTCACTAGTGAAGAGGTTATCGGAAATACAATCTACAATTTCATAGTCCCTGAGCACCACGATTTGGTGCGGGAATCTTTTAGCCATGTTCTCAGTAGCGGAGAAGCAGGTGGGTATGAGATAAGAGGTGTTGGGCCCGACGGGCGTGATTCATGGTGGGAAACACAATTAGGACCCGTTATGCACGAAGGAACGGTTGCCGCAATAACATTGATAACTACCGATATCACCGAAAGAAAAGAGTCGGAAGAGAGGATACTCAGGCATAACCGGGAACTCGCTGCCTTAAATGATATAGTTCAAACGGTAAGCCAATCTATTGATCTGGATGGAATACTCAATGCCGCTCTAGATAAAACTCTGGAAATACTTAATGTAAAACATGGTGCCATTGCCTTTGTGGACAAAGAGTCCGAATCACTAGATATGAGAATCACCCGAGGCGCTAGCGACAACGAATTAGAATCTATTCCCACTATTGAACTAGTGGACGATGTTGTCGGACAAGTGGCTAAATCGGGCGAAACTATTTTCGTCGAATCGGTCGGCGACCTAGTTGAACAACAGAATACAAGAACCCAAAACCTGGTATATGATCACCATCTGAAGTCAGCTATTTTCGTACCCCTTAATGCAAGAGGGAGGATACTGGGTGTAATGTGCGTCGCTACCCAGAATGAACGCGTTTTCACTCCAGAAGAAAGAGGTCTGGTTATTACCATCAGCCACCAGATCAGCACTGCGGTCGAAAACTCACTGTTGATAGAAGAAGCGTCTCGTACCGAAGCATTGGAGGAACTGGACAAGCTGCGGACCGGGCTCCTGGCAAGCGTCTCCCACGAATTACGCACTCCCTTAACTTCCATAAAAGGCCTCGCCAGCACACTTACCCAACCTGACATTGAATGGGATACTGACACCCAACAGGAGTTCCTCAAGATCATCGATAGGGAATCGGATATACTCACTCATATAGTGGAAGACCTGATGCAGATGTCTCAGATAGAAGCAGGCATCATGAATCTGGATAAGACGCAAAGCAGTATCTCATCCGTGGTAAATCAGCTCAGTGACCAACTCGGCAAACTGGTAAAGAATCACCAGTTTGAAATCATAGTACCACGTGGACTGCCAATGATCGATGCCGATGAAATACGCCTCGGAGAAGTAATTACTAATCTGGTAGCCAACGCAGCTTCCTACTCCGAAGAAGGTACAAAGATCACCTTGGAAGCGAAAACCGTCGACAACCATATCATGGTTGGTGTTTCTGATGAGGGTATTGGCATCTCTGCGGAGCATGTGGACAAGGTTTTCGACCGATTCTATCGGCTTGAAAGTGGCGTTGCTCGCAGAAGGGGGGGGACTGGCCTGGGATTATCGATATGCAAAGGAATTGTCGAAGCGCACAATGGCAAAATATGGGTGGACACTAGAAATGATCAGGGCTCAAAATTTAGCTTTTGTCTGCCCATATCAAACGACTTGGAAATGGAGTCTGTTGAATCGAATTAACAAAATAGGATGCTTGATAAACCTCGACTATTGTGTCTAAAGGCATCATAGAAGAGATTCGGCTACGACCATCTGAGTTTGCAATAAGGAGGAATCAAATGGCGTCTATCTATTTCGTAGGGCCCTACCCTCCTATAATGTGCGGGATTGCTACCTATACTAATTACCTCGTGCGCGAATTCCACAGCGAAAAATGGGGCGTGTTGTCTTTTGACATGGATACTTACGGAGCCCCTCTTACCGATGATGCTTTGACTGATAGAGCTTGGTATGGTATCCCCAGCCGTGACAGATTCTCCGCCAAGCACATTATCGATGGATTGACCCACCTCAACACCAGAATGGACGATGCTATCCTTTGGTTCCAACACGAAACTGCTATTTGGGCTGATCCTGAGATGTTCACTAGCATGTTACAGCAACTCAATTTGCCAAAGATAGTCACTTTTCATACCCTTCATTTCCAGAGCAACGAGACCGAAAGCGGATTACGAAAATATCAGTACGACTTGCTCAAGAACCTTCTGCCACACGTAGACGCCATCACCGTTTTTACATACGGTGTTTATCGCTCGGTTGTTACAGCTTTCCCTGAATATTATGCCAAGATATTCGTCACCAAACATGGCGTACACTCTTATCCAGAGATAAACAAACTGAGCCACAAAGAGGCCAGGGGGAAACTCTACGACTTTCTGTTCTATGAATCCGCCCTTGACCAAAACGATAAACAAGCTCTATATCGGCAACGTATCTTCTCCGATCCCAACGCCCTTTTATTGGGGCAAACGGGCTTCCTGTGCCCCCTCAAACACTCGGAGTCGCTCTATTCCGTCCGGGATAACCTGCAACAACTCATCCCGGACAAAAGAATAGTAGCCGTAAGAATCGGAACGGCTAGAGAGGATTCCCAAAGGATATATGCCCAGCAATTGCGCTCGAACATCAAAGACTCGAACACTTTCCTTCTCGAAACCTGGCTACCCTCCGAAATGCTGCCACTGGCCCAGAGAGCATTTGACATCAATTTCTATTGGCCAGATGAATGCACTCAAAGCGGCGTCATTGCTCACGCTCTTGGGGCAGGCGCAATAGTAGCAGGCCGAGACCTTGAAGGTGTTGGTGAAACGCTAAAGGAAGCGGGGCAGATCGCCGATACCGATATCAACAACCTCACCATAAAAATCAAACACCTTTTGCTAGATCCGGAACTCCAATTACGTACAGAACAAAAAGCATTGAAGTATGCCGATGAATTTAGCTGGGAAAGCCAGGCTCGCAGGCACTACGAACTTGCCGAGCCTATACTGCGTACCATTCCCCTCTGGGAGAAATCTCGACTTCCCTCCGGTATCAATGCCTTGGCGGCATCCGCGGCCCGCAGGGCAGAGATGAATATACCTGTTCGAAACCAGGCACTACCGCGATATAGTGCACCAATACCCCAACGTCCGGCAAAGCCATCAAGCGCAGACTATCCGGAGAATTACCTCACAACAAACAACTCTACTAGCCAGCCCTCGATCAAACCAAGAAGAGGATTGCGAGCCCAGATTTACCGCCTGACAGGTCGACGTCTTCACGATTTGCATTGACATCCCAGTCTGCTGATTCCTTATTCCGGTTCAACGCCTTTAACATGAGCTATTAAAGGAGTGCAAGAATGCCTGTCTCCCCATCCAACAACAAAAAAAATGGCAACACTCGAAAAGAAGTGATCTTGCACCCATTCGAAAAGATCGAGGCTTGCTACAAAAATATTATGCAAACCCCCTTGAAACAAGCTGAACAAATAAGGGAAGCTGATATTGTAGTCGGAATCCCTTTTTACAACGAGGCTGATAGCGTCCCCCGAGTAGTAGAAATCGCCAAAGAAGGCCTTAATAAATATTATCCCGGCTTTAAATGTGTGATTGTAGCTGCCGGATCACCCGCAGGAAGAGAAGCGCTCGAAGCAATCGACGCCCTCCCTCAGGATAACAAAATAGAACGTATTACTTTTCTTCTGGACGATGAACGTATAAACGGAAAAGGATGGAGTGTCCGGGCAATTGCTGAAATAGCACAGACTCTTGGTGCAGACCAGGTAATACTGGAAGCCGATCTCAAAAGCCGCAAAAACAACGGGGACATCGAAGGGTTAGCCCCCGACTGGATATACTTGCTTCTCGAACCTATCAGGACCGGGCAAGCTGATATGGTCGTCTCTAAATTTAATCGCCATTTTCTTGAAGCTCCTATATCTACTTTTACAATGTACCCCTTATTTACAGCGATCTACAACTGTCCAATCCACCGTCTTGTTGGAGGACAATGGGGTATTTCACATCACATGCTCCGCAACTACCTTAAGGATGCTCGCCGAATGTGGGCCACTGATATCAGTGGATATGGCATTGACATTTGGATAGCTGCTTCCGCTATTGTCAGCGGAGCCAAAATCTGTGAGGCTAATCTGGGAATAAAAATCCACAAACCCTCAATAGCAAAAAACGAATTGATATTAAGGCAGGTAGCCAGTGTCTTGTTTGCTCAAATCGTCGCAGACAAAGAATGGTGGGAAGAAAGCCACACAATTCGCGAACTACCCCTTATGCAACCGCTAGCCACGTTCGGCACAAAAAAGGCCCACATACCGGATGAATTCCAGATATCGTCTGAAAAAGCAGTGACCAGGTTCAAACAGGGATTTAACAAATTTCACCTGCTTTACCAGAAGGTTTTCCCCGAAGAAATATATCAGCAACTGGATAAACTGGTCACACTCAAACCCAAATCGTTTCGGTTTTCCAGTGAGTTGTGGGCAAAGGTAATTTATCATCTCTTGCTGGCCTACGCCTTTGGCAAAGACTTTGCCAAAGGCGACCTGCTGGATTCCCTTATTCCCTTGCACAATGGTTTTATGGGGGGATTCAACCTGGATATGCAAGCCATCCGGGATAAATTAGATATCCTGCCTCCCGATGAGCAGGACCGATTGGTTTCTCTCGAAGCTGATCGAAGAATTGAAGAACTGGCAAACGAATTCCTGAGGCAAAAATCAGAGTTCGTCACCAGCTGGGAAATGTCAGCTGAAATCCTTCGTCCACCTGTACCGCAGGTCACCTATCGGGAGTTCATACCAGGAGTACCGCTGGTGGTCCCTACCGAATTGACCACACCACAAGGCAAGTTGGTTCGCGCCACTGAAATTTATAATACTGTTTTCTCCAAACAAAAAGAGGACTTCGAACACTTTGTATATGAACGATTGAAAATCCCTCGTGACGCCAGCTCCCTGGAAGTATCTATGGGAATTAAAGATTATCTGCACTCTGTTGAAGATGAGATTCTGCCAGGCATCGACCTCTCCACGATCGAGGGAACTCAATCATTGGTAAACATCATTTTCGAAATTTTCCCCCATGGGCAGGGATTCTCAGCAATCCCCGAGATGGCTTCCCGGTTTTTAGCTCATTATCCTCCGCTTAATTTAATCACGAAATTGGGATATGCCAATCTTGATGAATTACTTGAAGGATACGACCCCCTGGATATCCTAGCTTTAACCAACTGGACAGAGGAACGCGAATACCTCTTGAATCTATGGCAACTCATTGCTGACGGGCTACGTTCGGAACACTTAGCGCCCTGCTCTATCAAACCCATAGTTGTACGTCATGAAGATTTCCCTTCGCTGGTAGAAATGAAAGACTCTTCAGCTCTCGATAAGTTCACTTCAAGAATAGTCATTAGTAACCTGCACAAGGGAATGGGAGGGGAATTCCCTAAACTAAGATACCTTTGCACTATAGGGAAAAACCTCGTAGAGGCCGAAAGACTGGGTCAAATATGGCAACAATTTGCTGCCATGAGAAAGGACTTTGGACGCAAAGTTGTTGATTCTATCGAAGGTCACTGGGGAAGGGACCCTCTTTCGGCACATAACATTTTCGAGGATGGAAATCAGCGTATATTGGTAGAGCGGGTAAGAGAGATGGTCAAGAAGATTGACGAAGACGAATCCACTGGAGATAGAACCCGAGTCGCCCGATTTGAACATCTGAGAGACCTGGCAGAAAGTTACCATCTGGCGCTGGCACTCCCCGATGGTAAATTCGTTACCTGTTCGGTATGGTCATGGGCAAGCTACAGCTTTAAGGGGGGCCGAGCATCACCTCCTCCCCTGTCTTTGCATGTAGAGAGGGACTGGTCATCGAGGGAATTTCTCGTAGAGTATTACAAGGCAATAGGCGGCACTGAGGAAGAAGTAGAAGAAAAGATTATAGAACTAATGGAGCAGGGTAGGGAATGGGAAAACCTGGCTCCCATCCTGCTCGGTGAAGAAAAGGGTGCCAAAAAGGTAATGCCCAGGGAGCCCATTGCCGTAACGCCACAACAACCACCGGCGGGGGATCTAATTCGATTCGAAACTAATCCTATTCTCGAACCCATCAAAGAACATCCGTGGGAATCCAAATATGTACTGAACGCCGGAATGATAAGGTTAAACAATAAGGTCCACATGGTTTACCGAGCATTCGGCGATGACGAAATATCTCGCCTGGGCATAGCTATAAGTGAAAATGGATTCGACTTCACTGAACGTCTGGACAAACCTATATTCGAACCGAATACCCCGAGTGAAAAGATGGGGTGCGAGGACCCACGGCTAACAGTGATCGGTGATCGTGTCTATATGGCTTATACCGCCTACGACGGACTGGTTGCCCAGATCGCCATCGCTTCGATTAGCGTAAAAGAGTTTCTTAAACACCGCTGGGGAGCCTGGAGAAGGCATGGACTGGTCTTTCCCGGATTCGATGATAAAGACGCTGCCATGTTTCCCGAAACATTCAACGGAAAATATGCCATGCTCCATCGCGTAGATCCACACATGTGGATTACTTTCTCTCGCCATCTGCGTTGTCCATGGCCTCGGCGCGAACATCAAATTCTAGCTGGAACCACAACCGGCATGATGTGGGATGCCCGGAAAATCGGCGCGGGGGCTCAACCTATCAAAACAAAATATGGATGGTTGTTAATTACACACGGAGTTGATTATGATCACGTCTATCGTTTAGG
>JABHWQ010000327.1 GCA_018657655.1 Chloroflexota bacterium
ACGGGACTCGTTCCAAGAACAGTTGGAGACAGTCTATAACCTTTTCCCTATTCTCAGGGAACGGGGAAAACAGAAGGCTGGCAGCATGAGCGGCGGACAGCAACAAATGCTAGCTATCGGTCGCGCATTGATGTCATCACCCAAAATATTGTTGCTGGATGAACCATCACTCGGTTTGGCACCGAATCTTGTTAGAGATATTCTGAGGCTTCTTCGAAAACTCAGGGACGATGGTTTGACAATACTTTTAGTAGAACAGGATGCTAATGCTGCTCTCAAGGTTGCGGATCGAGGGTATGTTATGGAGCGAGGACGGATCACAATTGAGGGCACGGCAAAAGAGCTAATAGGAAATGATCAAGTTAGGCAGGCCTATCTGGGCAAATCTGTGGCCTAAATGGGATCAAAAATGATAAAATCGCATGGGACAATTGGACACAGAATATAATATATTCGGAACGTCTGCGTCCTTTGCAACACATTTCGGTTAGATTCAATCAGGCAGGTGGAATATGAAACAACTTTTATCAGGTAATGAAGCGATTGCTTTGGGAGCATATCACTCTGGTATGGGCTTCGCTACAGCCTATCCCGGAACCCCCAGCACTGAGATTTTGCAGAATATATCCTCGATGGAGGGGGTGTACAGTGAGTGGTCAATCAACGAAAAAGTAGCTCTGGAAGTAGGCATAGGTGCAGCTTACGCGGGAATCCGCACACTTGTAACTATGAAACACGTGGGACTCAATGTCGCAGCTGATCCTTTTTTTGCACTCGCCACCACGGGAACCAATGCCGGAATTATTGTGGTCTCTTGCGACGATCCGGGTGAGCACAGCTCCCAAGGTGAACAGGATAACCGACATTTTGCCAAATTTGCCAAGGTACCTATGATTGAACCCACCGACAGCCAGGAAGCGTATGAGCTGATGGATTGGGCATTCAAGATAAGCGAGGAATTCGATACGCCCGTTTTATTCCGCTCAACTACTCGCATTTCTCACTGCAAGAGTGTGGTAAACGTTAATAGGGAAAGACCTTCAAATGTCAGTGATCCGAAATTCTTGCGTTCATCCGCCAAATATGTGATGGTTCCTTCCAATGCGCGCGTCAGGCGAATAGCTATGGAAGAAAGGATTGCTAAACTTCGGGAATATGTGGAAAACTTCCCTCTAAATGAGATGATCATGGGTGACCGAAAACTCGGTGTGATCAGCAGCGGTATAGCTTACCAGAACGCCAGAGAGGTTTTTAACGGTGCTTCATTTTTAAAACTCGTTACTACCTACCCTATTCCGGAAAAATTGATCCGCAAATTCGCATCTGAAGTAGAAAAGGTGATAGTTATTGAAGAGCTTGATCCTCATCTAGAGGAAGAGATCCGATTGCTGGGTATTGATGTCTCCGGGAAAGATTTTATTCCCATTATCGGAGAACTCAATCCAGAGATTGTCGAAGCGGGCGCAATCAAGTCAGGGCTTATTCCAACACCACCGCGATCGAATACGACAGAAGTTCCCGCGGTTCAAATCCCTCCCCGCCGGCCGCAATTATGCGCTGGTTGTCCCCATGTCGGGCCTGAATTTATACTGAGGAAAATCGCTTTCGATAGCAGTGTCAAACCATCACTCACCCCGAGAGAAATGACGGAAAAGGAAATGGTGATAACCAGTGATATCGGGTGCTACACACTTGGTGTCTACGAACCTCTCGGAGCACTGGACACCTGCGTATGCATGGGTGCCAGTATTGGTGTGGGACTGGGAATGTCAAAGGCCGGAATTCCGAATAAAGGTGTGGCTGTTCTTGGCGATTCTACCTTTATGCATTCCGGCGTTACCGGTCTCATAGACGTAGTATACAAGCAAGGAAACACTACAGTTCTAATTCTGGATAACAGAACTACCGCCATGACCGGTCATCAAGGCCATCCGGGAACCGGGGTTTCTGTCACCGGAACTAAAGGTCCCGAGGTAAATCTGGAGAAGCTTTGTGAAGGAATAGGAATTAAAGACATCACAGTAATAAGCGCCTTTGATTTGGAAACTGTTGAATCGACAATTAGAAGATGCGTGGAGACCGATGAACCCTCGGTAATAATCGCCCGTGGTCCGTGTGCTCTTCGTGAAAAAATAAAAGGCACTCCGTTTGAGATTGATGCAGATTCGTGCATTCAATGCCATGAGTGCCTTGATGTTGGTTGCCCAGCCATATGTATTACCGGGGAAGATATTAACATCGATCCTGCTGTCTGCGTGGGTCCGGCCTGCGGCGTATGTGCTCAAGTATGTCCATCGGAAGCTATTGTGGAGATGAAACGATGAAAGATATCAACGTATTGATGGTAGGGGTCGGTGGGCAAGGTGTTATTCTGGCGAGTGATGCCATGGCTGAGATTGGCATGAATGCCGGATACGACGTGAAAAAGACAGATTCTTTAGGAATGGCGCAAAGGGGTGGAAGTGTTGTAAGTAACGTCCGTTGGGGACAAAAGGTGTTTTCTCCTATGATAAAAAAAGGAGAAGTAGATTTTCTGGTCTCCTTCGAACAAGTTGAGACAGCCCGCTGGGCCGCGTATCTGAAGCCAAGCGGGGTAGCCATAGTCGCAGATGTAGTGGTTATTCCGATTTCGGCAATGAGCGGAGCAGTGCCATATCCCAGTTGGGATGAGATAAAGAGTGTACTGCAACCACAGACTGATCAGATATTTTTCGTTCCGGCTATCAAGATCGGACAGGAAGTGAACAATCCCAAGGCTCTTAATATCGTAATGATGGGAGCACTGTCTACGTTCCTTGATCTGGGTGATGAGGCATGGCTGGCGGATATACGCCGAAAAGTCCCGCCGAAGTTCCTCGATTCCAGCATTCAGGCTTTCCATAAGGGCGTTGATGAGATCAAATCCTTGAAATAATGGGAGTGTATTTGAAATGATTCGTGATGCTCGCTATGAACAAATGAGTAGAGGCGATCTGGATAAACTTCAGCTCGAACGGTTGAAGGCGATGGCTGCCTATGTTTATGATAAGTCTCCATTCTACCAGCGTGCGATGAAAGAGAAAGGTGTAGCGCCGGGGGATATTCAAACTTTGGCCGATATCACCAAATTGCCATTCACCAGCAAATTGGATTTCAGGGACAACTACCCGTTTGGATTAATGGCAGTTTCAATGGATAAAGTGGTTCGAGTTCATTCGTCTAGCGGCACCACAGGTAAGCCGGTGGTCGCTCCTTATACCCAGGGCGATATCGATACATGGTCCGACGTAATGGCTCGCACACTGGCGACGGCAGGTGTTACCGAGAATGATGTGCTGCAAAACTCTTATGGCTATGGTCTTTTTACCGGTGGATTGGGATTCCATTATGGCGCCGAACGTCTAGGGGCTTCGGTTATTCCCACTGGCGGTGGAAACACAAAGAGACAAATTCTCCTGTTGCAGGATTTGGGAACGTCAGTTATTACCTGTACGCCTTCATATTCGTTAATCCTCAACGAAACAGCTTTGGATATGGGCGTTGACCTGCGTGAAACAAAACTCCGCGTTGGCGTGTTTGGTGCAGAACCATGGTCAGATCAGATGAGGAAAGATATCGAAAGCAAGATGGGTATCTCAGCCATCAATATCTATGGCTTAACAGAGATCATTGGCCCCGGTGTTTCTACGGAGTGCCCCTATCAATGCGGAATGCATATTGCAGAGGACCATTTCCTGGCAGAGATTATCAACCCTGATACCGGGAAGCAACTGCCATATGGAGAGATCGGGGAACTGGTTTTAACCACTCTGACCAAGGAAGCCCAACCGGTATTGAGATTCCGAACAAAAGATATCACCAGCCTTAATCCTGAGCCATGTAAGTGCGGCAGGACTCATGTGAGAATGTCCCGTATTACCGGACGAACCGATGACATGCTGGTGGTTAAGGGGGTCAATGTATTCCCATCGCAGATTGAGAGCGTTCTGCTTGATGTCGAAGGAGTTGAGCCTCATTATTTGATCGTTGTCGATCGACAGCAGGGCTTCAAATCGGATTATTTGGAGATATGGGTCGAGGTATCGGAAGATATCTTTTCCGATGAAATGTCAAAAATGGAAGATCTGGAAGACAGGCTTCGTTCAGAAATGGATAGTGTTCTGGCTATTTCAGCCAAGATCAAACTGGTTGAACCTAAAACCATTACCCGCACCGAAGGGAAAGCCAAGAGGGTTGTGGATAAAAGCGAGTTACCCATTCTCTAGTCAATTTTGAAAAGGGGGAAACCTGCAAGTGAAAATTAGACAAGTATCCGTGTTTATCCAGAATCAACCGGGCCGGTTATTAGCCATACTTGAAGTTATGGAAAAGGAAAGTATCAATTTGAGAGCACTATCCATCAGCGAGTCCGGTGAGTTCGGAATTGTTCGCATGATTTTCCCTGATGCAGATAGAGGCATCGAGGCTTTACGAGATGCCGGGTTCACGGCTAGAATGGATTGGATCGTCAGTGCTGAAATACCGGATGTCCCTGGCGGTTTGTTGAATAATGTGGTCAAACCATTGTCGGAAGCAGGAATAAACTTGAAGTACTTCTATGCCTCTACGGATGCTACAACCAACAAAACTATAGTCGTATTAAAAGCCGACGATCTTGATAAGGCAGACCAGATTTTAACAGGAAAGTAACCGGGTGTATTCCGTAAACATAGTTTTGTAGCGCCTTGAGCGACAGTCATTCGCTCAAGGCGCTTGCTATATGATCGCAAGTGTATGGAATCGATATGATATTCAAAGGAACAGATTTGCAATGAACTCTTCCTCCCCCCGTTTCCACTACGGTTGGGTTGTTCTGATAGTCGGTGTTTTCGTTGTATTCGGCTCTCTGGGACTGGCACGGTTCGGATATTCCATGATACTTCCCGAAATGAAAGAGGACCTTGGTATCGGATCGACTGGGGCCGGAGTTTTGGCAGCATCGGGATTGCTCGGATACCTGGCGTTATCAATTCTCGGCGGCATAATTGCATCCCGAATGGGAGCCCGTGTGGTTATTGCAGGTGGACTGCTTTTTGCTGGTTTAGGGATGGTGTTCACAGGGCTATCAAATGGCTTGCTGATGGCGGTATTTTGCCAGTTTATTGCTGGTATGGGGAGCGGTGCAAGTAACGTGCCTGTCATGGGGCTATTGGCATCGTGGTTTGCGCCAAGGAAGCTTGGGTTGGCATCAGGTATCGCGGTGACTGGATCGTCTCTGGGACTCATATTTGTGGGGTCGACCGTTCCTCCTATCCTGGATGCCTCCGATGAAGATGGGTGGCGCATATCCTGGTTCCTTTTCGGTGGGATTACCATATTGATGGCAGTCTTGGCCATATTCTTATTGCGAAATAGACCGGGCGATAAGGGGCTCAAACTTCTCGGTAATAGTGGCTATTATTCAGAATCAGAATCAAAGAGTACAGGATTACATTGGGGAAATGTGTACAGATCGGCTGCTGTGTGGCATTTGGGACTAGTGTACGTTGCTTTTGGAATGTCCTATATAATTTTCATGACATTTTTCAAAGAGCACTTGACTTCGGAGGGTGGGTATAGCGATCAATCAGCCGGCAACCTGTTCATGCTGATGGGTTGTGTAAGCTTGTTTTGCGGAGTTATCTGGGGTACGGTATCCGATTATATCGGACGTAAAAGAGCTCTTATAACCGTATATTTAATACACACCATAGCGTTCAGTATATTTGGATTATGGCTC
>JABHWQ010000037.1 GCA_018657655.1 Chloroflexota bacterium
ATCCATCTTCGCTAATAATGATACTGTGGACCCGATGGACAATTGACATTCCGTCTTCCGCAGTGAATTCAATGATGTCACCTTCCCGGATAGCGTTAGCCGGTGTTTCATCCACAACAGCTATGTCACCGATTTCTATAGCTGGACTCATGCTTCCGCTAATGATGACAGTGGGGTGAAATCCAAGAAATCCGATGGAAAAAAGGACTATAAGAATTACCGTAATACTGGTGATAATCCATAAAAAGGCGGACCACCTTTTATCGGTTTGCTTCTTTTGTTTGACGGGTTTTCTTTGGTGCGGCGTATAGATTCTTTCGATGGCTAGAAGCCCGATCATGGGTACAACCGTTCCCGTTATGGCTTGGACCATCCACTCTGGATCGGGCAATATAGGGCAGAACCAGAGAAAAACTTGCATAATTCCACGATAAACCATAGCTGGTACAGGGCCTCCGATATATGCAAGGTACGAAGCCAACAAACTTTCTGCAAGCATGGGAATGAAAGCCGAGTTCATCCATTGCATTGTTTCCAAATCCACATTTGCGTCTGTGATCCTGGTTAATGGGATGCTTATCAAGGTGTAAATTATGGCTATACCCCCAAGCTTCAGTGGCAGGTTGTGTTTGGAGAAGTTATTAACCAGCCATGCGCGGCTGAGTTCCATTCCTGCCAATGCAGTGGCTACGTAGACTAGGTTTTGGATGATTTTGGGAGGAGCAAAGGAGTAAGGACTCTCTCCGAATCCGTAGAAAAAGCCCCCGAGAAGAGATATAAATATGTGTGCCAGTGCAATGGTTGCTGCAAATATAATAATGGGCTCACGGAGTCCTCTTTTACCAGAAGCTCTCTGTCTGGGGAGCCGGAGAACTACTATGGCCATCAGTCCCCAGAGTGTCGGTATGATTATATGAGTGCTAATGAATCCACCGCGATATAGTACCAGGTTGCTGATCAAGTATAATGCAACAACTGCTGTGAGTACGGCCCACCAGTCATAACGGAATGTTCTTCTAAGACTTGTTTGCATTGATATGAACCAGTTTTTCTGTCCAGAACAACCATAATCCAAGTGCCAACATTACCACTAATCCTTGCCAGATATAGTAGTGAGCAATATCGAGATAATTTGGATAGGACGAACCGATATAGAACAACGTCAATATGCGAACTTGATTAGTAATAAATAGGGCCACGATACCAAACATTACCCCGTACAGCCTTTCTCTGGTTGTACTGGGCCATGCGATGATAGCGGAGATCAAGATAGCTGCAGGAATTATGCTGGTACATTCGGCGGTGACTTCAAAACAGAACTTATTTGATGTCACCAACACACCTTCAGTCTGCGCGGAGTTGCCGAAAATATTCCAGACACTGGTAGCTAACCATGCATTTAAGTTGAGGAGCGGATCAAGGATACTGTTATTCCGCAGCCCGATATACACTACAGTCATTGTTACGATGCAGGAAAAGAAAACAAAGCAAAAACGTGCCTCGCTGTTGCCATTATGAAGCCACAAATTTGTTTTGGAGGCAAATCTCACCCGAGTGCTCCTAAAATTGATATTCTATCTTGGTGTGGTAAATGAAAAAGGGGAAGACAGCAATCGTTCCCCTTTTAGTTTGTCGCCGATGGTGTGTGTTATGCCTGTTTTCCTTCAAACATTTCGGGTGCCTTGAATACTCTGGCTAGGAAATCTCATTGTATTGTGAGACAACCAGGGTCGATTTGAAGGATCCGTTTTGGGCCGAATAGATATCATCTTGCGGTAATTGGACTTGAATAGCCATCGTAAACGTATCCCCGTTGTGAAGCTGGAATCCTTCGGTCAGGTCTCTGCCATCAATTCGGCCGGTAGCAGCGATGATTCCTTCGCCAGCTGATCCGACGTTGGAAATGGTAATACACCCACCATCGATGAGTTGCTGTCCAAAGCCATCGATACCCTGCAAGGTTACGGGCTTAATCTTGGCCGGTATACTCCCGACATAATGGATA
>JABHWQ010000036.1 GCA_018657655.1 Chloroflexota bacterium
CGGGGAACGGCTGCCGTGGGAAGCATGGCCGTCTTTGAGCAAGGTAGCCCCAAACCAGCACAATACCGCAGGTTTAAAATTAAGGCAATCAGCGGGATTGATGACTACGCCATGATGCAGGAGGTATTGCGACGTCGATTCTCACGCAGACTCCGACCACAAGACGAACAAGCGGAAAACAGTTGGCCACTACAGCCCGACCTGGTACTTATCGATGGAGGCAGAGGCCATTTGAATGCTATCCTCACTGTGATGCGGGAAATGGAGATAGATGACGTTCCAATAGCCAGTATCGCCAAAGAAAACGAGGAAATATTTATCCCCGAATCAGCCAACCCGATAATTCTACTGCGCAATTCCCAGGCTCTGTATCTACTACAACGCATTCGTGATGAAGCTCACCGTTTCGCTATCTCATACCACACCAATATACGCAAGAAAGCTGCTCTGTCATCGAGGCTTGATGATATACCCGGCATCGGCCCAAAACGAAAACTAGTGCTGCTGAGAACGTTCGGGTCACTCAAAGGAATCAAGACAGCTTCCATCAACGATATAGCCTCTGTTCCGGGAATGAACCGTATGCTGGCAGAACAGGTAAAGGTAAATCTCTAGGCCTTCCACGACTATGCGGCTTCTTGATCTCGCTCCTAGAGGGATCGTTCTAACCGAAAGCTGGAGGAAGGAATACTATCAGGTGAGGCCGCACAGTCCCTTTAGATACTGGCCTCCGGATACTGAAATCATTCAGCTAATTTTCATCGCAGCTTTGCCATTAGTAACGATACAATGACTGGGGGCAGACCAAGTACAACCCGTAGATTCCGCAATATCTTATCCATACAACACTGAAAAGGGTGAGGCCATGTGGACTCTGACGGCACTTCGCTCTCAGCTATGCCAGGAGTTATTCTTGAGCTGGCAGTGGGGATGAAGCTCAGGGACATCATGCATCCTGATGATCGTGACAAGGGAACAGCGGTTCTAAAGAAAGTTTTTCAGACCGGTGAGGCCGGAGGTTACGAGGGCAGGTACTTGCACCCGGATGGGCATCTTACCTGGTGGGAAACACACATAGGCCCTGTCAAACGAGACAATCAGGTGGTCGAGGCGATACTGATTACCACGCAGGTCACCGAGCGTGTTCATGCGGAAGAGGCCATCCGGGAGAGTGAAGAGCTGTTCCGGAGTATTTATGCCGATTCGCCCATTGCTATCATGCGGTTCGATGCTGATGGCAAGCTTATCGATGTCAACAGAGCGTGCCTCACCATGTGGGATGTCTCCAAGGTGGAGGACTCTCGATGGTCTAGTATCTTTGCGCCCGATCAATTCTCCTCGGACAAGGCAAAGGAACAACTTCTGAAGGGCGAAGTGGTCAGAGGCGAGATTGAACTTGGCAACAACAAGGCAGCAGAGATGGGCTACTGTGGGGGCACAAGGGCTGATACAGTGCACATGTATATCCTTGCCTCACCGCTAGACGTATCCGAGGGCGGAACCCCAAAAGGTTACATTGTCCAGATTCAGGACATTACTGCCATACGTCAATCGGAGCGAGCGCTGAGAGACTTTTCGCGCCGACTGGTCGATGTACAAGAAGTGGAAAGACGTCATCTTGCACGTGAACGTCACGATCAGATTGGGCAGACCCTCACTGAAATCAGGCTTCTGCTGGAAATGGCCACACTGGAATCTGGCGAAAAGACAAGGGCCCGACTGCATGAAGGGCAGGCAGCTATCAAATATCTCATAACACGAGTTGGCAATTTGTCTCTGGACCTGCGCCCATCGATGCTGGATGACCTGGGGTTGATGCCTTCTCTTTTGTGGCATTTTGAACACTATACCTCACAGGCGGGTATTCGCGTTATCTTTGAGCATTATAAGGGACAGGAACGGCGATTTCCCTCTGAAGTCGAAACCGCCGCCTATCCCATTGTGCAGGAGGCTCTCACCAATGTGACTGGCCATGCCCGTGTGCAGGCAGCCAGGGTTCGACTTGTTATCGAACGCGATATGCTGACTGTCCAGATTCAGGACCAGGGCTCAGGATTCGATCCGGAAGTCGCGCTGACAGGTGGTTCCAGCGGACTCCTCGGGATGCGAGAGCGGGCCAATTCCCTTGGCGGTCAACTGATCATTAGCTCGGAACATAGACGAGGAACGGACCTCGTCGCTGAATTGCCTCTTGAAGTGAACAGCGACAATCAGTTAAAGCAGGACGCGAGATGACGTCGATAGTACTGGCAGATGACCATGATTTCACCCGGCGCGGCCTGCAGACTGTGCTGGAAACTCAGCCCGGTTTTCATATTGTTGGAGAAGCGCGGGATGGTCTGGAGACGATTGAAGCAGTCGAACGCCTCCAACCTGATGTTCTGGTAGTGGATGTTGTTATGCCGGGGCTTGCCGGATTGGAGGTCACGAGACGAACCAGACAGGTTTCGTCCAAAACGTGTGTGGTGGTGCTTTCTATGTACGACAACCATGCCTACGTTGCCGAAGCGCTCCGCGCAGGTGCCAAAGCCTATGTGCTCAAACGATCAGAATC
>JABHWQ010000317.1 GCA_018657655.1 Chloroflexota bacterium
CACAAAGGAAGCCCTGGCCGCAATCGGGGAATTCACAGGTGTTGACCGGAGCTATATTTCACTGTTTGATGACGAAGGAACTGTCATGAGTATTACTCACGAATGGTGTGCGTCGGGAATCGAACCTCAAATTCAGGATCTGCAGAATGTCAGCATCGAACCGCTCGAGTGGAGCATGGAGGCGTTGAAAAGTCTGCGGGTACTCCCTATTAACGATGTTTCTGATCTACCGCCCGAAGCCGCTGTTGAAAAAGAGTTGTTCAAATCGCAGGGCATCGTATCAGCTATTCTGGTTCCTATGGCCTACAAAAATACATTCATGGGATTCATCGGATTCGATTCAGTGGGGACCAGGCGAATCTGGTCCGTTGAGGATACCACGCTGCTTAAAATGGCAGGGAGTATATTTGCAAGTGCTTTGATCCGTAGGAAAGCGGAGATGTCGATAAGGGAGAGTGAGGAGAAGTTGCGTTCCGTGATGGAGACAGTCCCCGGCATTGTGATGACAGCAGATCGAGACGGCGTAGTTCAGTACATCAACCGGTCCGTGCCCGAAATGACAGCTGAAGAGGCTATCGGGACCAGAATCATGGATCATATCCAGCCTGAATTTCATGATACTGCAATCCAATGTTTTAACACTGTTTTTGAGACGGAACAAGGCGCGGAATACCAGGCCAAGGGACTGGGGCCCGATGGTAAAACACTATGGTATTTCACCCGCATAGAACCGATAAAAGGGCCGGGCGGGGTAACCGGTGCGACAGCTATTTCATTCGATATTACCGAACAAAAAAGGACTACCGAAGCGCTCAAGGAGAGTGAAGAGAAATTCCGGACCATATTTGAGAATGTCAATGATGAGATCCTGTATTTGGATATGAATGGTAAGATTATCGATGTCAATGGCCGGGGAGAAACTATTTTCGGGTGGAAGCGAGAAGAGGTGGTTGGAAGGCAATTTTCTGAGTTCGACTTCGTTGACCCTGCGTTAATGTCTGGCTTTTCAGATAGTTTTATGCGAGCGGCACAGGGCGAGAATACCGGGTTGGTATCAATAAAGGCCAAGCGCAAAGACGGAACCAGGGTGTTCATCGAAGCAAATATCAGTTTGATTGAACATGAGGATGTCCCTCAGAATCTTCTAATCACTGTTAGGGACGTGTCCGATCGGATGCGAGTAGAAGAGGCACTCAAAGAAAGCGAAGCCAATTGGCGTTCACTGACTGAGAATTCGCCGGATCAAATCATGACCCTTGATCCTGATGCCAGGATCATATTCGCTAATCGGCTGGTATCGAATTGGACCAAACAACCGACTGTAGGCACTTCGTTTTATGAGCATACGTCAGAAGAATACAAGCCGGTGGCCAGCAAATGTTTTGATGAAGTGCTACGTACTGGTAAGACCACAGAATTCGAATCTGTTTTCAGGGATGATAAAGGCAACCTGCATTATCTCGAATATTACGTTGGGCCAGTGATGCGCCCTGGAAGAGTTAGCGGGTTGACGGTGCGTTCAACCGATATAACCCAGCGTAAACAATCTGAGAAAGCGCTCCTACAGGCGAATGCTGGATTGAACTACCTGAACTCATTAGCTCGGACTCTGGCACAATGTACCACACCCAAAGATGTATTCGAGCGTGCATTAGATCAGACTCTGGACTCGCTTGGGCTTCCCATAGGTGCAATCTATCTCCTCGATGAAGATGAAAATGTATTGACTTTGGTTACGTATAGCGGGATGGACGAATCGCTGGCGCGAGCCAGCCGAAACATCAACATAAAGCCAAACGGTACCAAGATAACATCACGGAAAGCATCAATGGATACCCAGATTGCAGATCGTGCGAGGGCTGTCCTACAGTCGATTGGTTTGCCATTTTGTATGATTTCGCCCCTACAATCGCACAACAGGACGCTGGGCCTCGTCTGTGTAGCTTCTCAAGAAGAACGTGATTTCTCTGAAGAAGATGCCAGGTTGCTGGAAACCGTGGGCGCTGAAATCGGGATATCCATGGAAAGAGCCAGGCTGTTAGACGAGTTGAAAGAGCTTTCCAGAACCGATGACTTGACGGGATTGGATAATCGCCGTCGTTTCTATGAAGTTCTTGAAGCTGAGATTAGCCGAGTGACTCGTTATGGTGGTTCATCGTCGCTGGTGATGATCGATCTCGATGGTTTTAAAGAGTATAACGATAAACTGGGCCATACCAATGGCGATGCAATTCTAAGATCTTTCGCCCGAATGTTGCGTTCCGCCTTGAGAAAAAGTGATATCGCTTTTCGATACGGAGGCGATGAATTTGTCATTGTCCTGCCATCAACCCCCTCAGACAAAGTGCATAGGGTGATCAAGCGTATACAGTCACGCTGGGCTCAGATAATGGACAAACATGTCCCTGACGGAGGAATCAAACTTGATTTTAGCGCGGGAACCGTTCAGCTACCCGAAGATGCCGAAACTCCGGATGCTTTGATATTCCTGGCCGATACGGCTCTATATTATTCCAAACGGATGGGTGGTGCGCGCCTTACAGTTGCTTCAGATTTGGGGCCTTCAGAGGCCGATACGTTCGGCACTGCAACTCCAGACCAGGTTTATGCGCTAGCATCCACGGTGGACGCAAAAGACAAATATACATTCGGGCACTCAGCTCGAGTGGCAAGCATCGCTGGAAAATTGGGCAAAGCAACAGGTTTATCTCAAAAGGAACTCGCAGACCTGTATTCAGCATCAATACTGCATGATATTGGCAAGATTGGTGTTCCTGATTCGGTCTTATGCAAACCAGGAAAGCTGACCGATGAAGAATGGCTGCTCATCAAACGGCACTCCTCAGAAGGATCAAAGATAGTAGGTCATATCAAAGAACTGAGAAGTATTGTCCCGTACATCTTACATCATCACGAATGGTATGATGGCAATGGATATCCTGACGGCCTTGCCGGTAAAGACATCCCTCTGGCCGCCAGAATCATTAGCATCGCCGATGCCTACGACACGATGACTACTGACCGGACTTACAGGAGAGCTATGTCCTCTGAGCTAGCCATCGCGGAACTCCGGCGATGCAAGGGTACACAGTTCGATCCTCATCTGGTTAAGGAATTTTGCAAGGCTTTTGATATAATCGAGGACCGCATCACTGACGATGGTATGCAGACAATACCGGAATAAAGCAAAAGGAGACAATTCAGGATTTAACTCATATACAAACTAGTATTCGAGCAGGTAATCGAGGGTGCCGCCTGTAGTTGTCTCGCTGCGTACGGAAAGTATAATGTAGATCAGGTTCCAGTTATCTATTTTGGTGGGCAGGTCAATGCTGGCCGAGGTGTCTCCCGGATTCAGTACATTACTTGCCCAGGTGATATTGAAGGTATCAATATCTACACCGTCCACGGTGAGGCCAGGAGATCGTCCATTCCAAACGTTGTTGATGGGACTCTGAGCATTGGAAAGGCCATAACTATTCAAATACAGGTAGTCTTTGTCATAGTGCTCGTCGCCTTCCCCTACAAAACAGGTTAATTTGGCCGCATCTGTTTCACCCGCGATTGGATTCGGAATTATGAAACCGCTGATTGCGCCCCCTGGCTCGCCGTCATGATCAAAATCAACATTCTCATTCCCGCTGGAAAAGATAAAGTCATCGTAAAGGTAGAGCTGGTGGCCTTTAGTTTGGGGACTGGTGTAGATGATTATCAGTGACCAGCCAGCATATGACCATTCGCTGCCCGTTTCTGCATTCACTGCCCCAACCGTGTATTTGCCGTTGCCGGTATGATTGCCACTATCGCCCTCATCGGAGTACTCTTGAAGAAGACTGGTCACGTCCAGACTACATGCATAGGAGTATTCGTCCGTCTGGTTTTCCAGAACCGACCATTCGGAGGCAGTGATTTCCTGTGCCCCCTGCTGGGGTAGGCCATCGTCATCAAGGTAAACCTGTTTATTATTGATCTTGAAAACAACTGAGGTATCAGCAAAGGAAGTTCCCGTTTGTTCCGTTGATCCGGTCATTGTAATGTTATCAAGATACAAGTACTCACCCCTCGCAGTGAATCCATCAAAATAGAATCTCATTGTGAAATCACTGGTCAGGTAAGTATTGGGGATGGTGTATTCGAAGGGACTATCGGGGTTATCATCGTTGAAAGCCAATACATTGCTGCTCCATGAACTACCGTCATTCCCTGAGAAAGCAAACCAAAGTCTGTCACTGCTTTCCAATCGGCCGCCTTCCGATTGTTCCCAAGACACAGTTACACTGCCTCCCGAATAGGCACTCAGGTCTACAATGTTCGTAGGATCTGTTTTGAGAGTCAGGTACTTCGTGTCTGCACTACCACTGGAATGCCCACGGAATCGTTCATTGTTCACATTCCAGCTGTTGCCCGTCTTTGCCCAATTATCCACATCCTGACAGTCATCCTCAAAGATCGGTGGCGTACCTATCATAATCGCTATGTTATCAAGATACAGATATTCATTTCCCGCAGTGAATCCATCAAAATAGAACCGCACTGTAAAATCACTGGTCAGATACTTCTGTGGTATAAGGTATTCGAAAGGATTATCGGGGTTATCATCAGTGAAAGCTTCAATATTCGCACTCCATGTATCCCCATCATCGTGGGAAAAAGAGAACCAGAGAGTATCCCGGTTGCTCCCTGAACCCTCAAGCCTGCCACTCTCAGTTTGCTCCCATGAGATAGTGACTTCTCCTTCTGTGTAGCCGCTCAGATCCACCTGATGCGGGGGCGCAGTTTTAAGCGTCAAGTATTTTGAAGCAGCATTTCCGTTGGCATGACCTCGGAGTTTCCCCTGTTTTGGCTGCCAGCTATTACCCGATCTGTTCCAGCTACTCATGTTATCGCAGTCATCCGAGAATACAGGTGCAGGTGCAGCTCCAGCTTCTGTTATCCAACCGGACCAGTAGAGGTATGCCAGCTCCACTTCAGCATCTGCGGGGATATCACTTACTTGGGCATCACTCTCAGCAAGTACCTCATCGCGGATCTTCTTATCTCCCTCAGTATCGAGCATAAGGGAATTACCGATGGCACGGTAGTCACCGTCAATAGCTGAGCCCATTTTGCGCAGCTCGCTCTTGACTATATGTGATTCAGCTGTGGCATCGCCAGCTTCAGAAATTATCTCATACACTTTGGTATCGGCGTCCCATGATAATGCGATACCGTCCACCCCTGATGTTGTTATCCATGAAATAGCCGTTGGGCTATACCCCTCTCGGCTTGATGAGAATTTGAAGGTGATTTCAGCTGTTATTGGGGAGCCTGAGGTATCAACCCCAGGCAGATCAATATAGTCAATAGAGTCGAAATTCCAAACAACTGCTTGTCCTCCTGCATGAGGTGTCACGGTTGGCACTGAGTAATATTCGTTGGCAGGGAAAGCGATCGTTTCCAAATTACTGCTGCCCTCTCTATACGTAAACCCGTAAGGCAACCATATACCCATTGTTTCCACCTTCAAATCCTCGCCAGCCCCTGGATTATAGGTGACATTGATACGATAAGTTGAAGTCGCCGGAGTTACTCCTGTTGTGATGAGCTTCCCAGTTTGAATAATGCTTCTTGCGTCATCTTTGGCTGGGGGAGAAATATCTTTTGGAATCCAGACATTTTCTATGAAGACATTTACATCATAGCCATTTACTTCCTCTGAAAGGTCGTAGCTCCAACGTGTATTATAATCATACACATCGTAATTTGGGTTGCTAAATAGCGTTTCCAGGGCACCATTTTCTATTTGCCAAACCCCATCATCAACACCACTACCGGCTGCATATTTCTGATATGATTTCTCCTGAAATACGTTCGCAGCCTTAAAACCAGTATCTACTAAGCGTATAAGAGGAGGAAGCATTAGACTGCCAATTGTCAGCAGCACCAGTGCCAAAACCATGGCGCCGCCGTTTTGCTCCTTTTTTAATCTACCCAGTTGGCCTGTCAAATATTTTTTCATTTATTCTTCCAGATAAACGAAAGTGTATTAGGTTGCTCTTGGTACCACTTCAAACACTCTGGTTTCACTGCTTGCACGTGGTCCTTCACCCTCTGTGACAGTTAGCTTAAAAGTAAGCACGCCACTTGAAAAAGCACAATTGGTCATTTCCGGCGATATATTTACTGATTGAGCCACCAAATTTTTGTTTGCGGCACCGTCAACAATGACGTGGCTACGAGTGAGATCTCCTTCTTCGATCGCATAGGTTATTTGATGATGCTCGTTGTCCCAGTCAGTCCATGCGAGTATCAAGGGTAATCCTGATTCATCATCATCCACTTCGACGGTTTGAGCCATTTGCGCATCAGTATGAATCCAGTGACCGGCATTATGAACACGGCTTACACTGGCTACGTGATTTCTGTTTTTTGAGACGGTTCTATCGGTTTGAATAATACTCATCACTAAAACACCGCTAATGAGACTTGTAATGGCAATGCCAACCAACAGCTCAATTAATCCCAAGCCATTTTGCGAATTGTCGATTGATGACCATCTGCGGAGTATCGTCATCTTACTTTATAACCCTCTAAGGTAATAACTGATTTGCTATCATGAGTGATGGTTACTGCGATTTGCTGAACTCCATCATCGTCGCCAATTCCATCGTCGTCATGGTCCAGACGGGTAGATAACATGCCTATTCCATAGCCACTGGGAACAGCGGTGCCAGATAGTACGGTGTATTGCGGAGGATTATTACTGTAATCATATGGTTGAACACGTACATATTCCAACTGCCTTTCTGCCAAACTTTGGGCAGTACTTTTTTCATCTATAATAGGAGTACTCTTGCTGACAGTTATCAACCCACCTAAAAGGGCAATACCGAAAGTTCCCAGAATTGACAAGGCTACAAGCACCTCAACTAAACTGAATCCCTGTTGGTTCCTCACATGGGTACCTCCTGTGCCATCCTGAATAGTGCATAGAGTGAAGACTTTGTATAATTTTCGATGGTTATTTTCTATAAATATAAATCCATCCCAAGTCCATCGATGAAATGATTTTTGTACAGTACACTATAAAAAAGGAATGCCAAAAAAGGCATTCCAAATCAAACACACTGCAAACTGTCAGGAAACGCAATCTCTTCGGCAGCCCGGCTGTCATAGCACTCGATGCTTTAGACCCGTGGCTTTGCGTCCCGGGATTTCTCCCGGTTTGCCTTTCTCGGAGCTGTTGGAGTCATTTTTCAGTTAAAGACTCCAATTCCCTCCAGGTTTTAATGTTCGTTACCCAATCGAAACTGGGTGCGCAATCTTTACTTTACAACATAGAGCATCGGAGTGAAACGATGCTGGTACTGTGTTTGTCCAAAAAACACCCTCAGTTGCTGGTGGTGATTATGTGTAATCCAAATCCCTATACTATAAGTAAGCAGATCGAATATTGCACCCGGTTTCTATCTATTTCAGTGGCATCACTAAACATATCACATGGTTGCTTTCCCAACAATGAGTAAATATGGCCAATTCTGAATACTCATCAAACTGTGGGTACTACAGTACTCTACATCCTATTATCAATGCTGTCCAAATCTGAGTCTCTAAGGCATTGGGACTTGTGCCGACAAAGGTTTTGGTCTTCAAATGTTGCTTGAGTAACTTGAAGAAGAGTTCGATCTCCCAGCGGTCACGGTAGACCTTTCCGGTGGTAGTGCCGCAAAAGCGAAGGCGATTGGTCAAAAGCTCGATCCTTCGCCGGTTATCGTTATTCCAAACTACTACCCGACACAGCGTCCCCGGATACTTGAGGCGGGGCTGGGGGCCGGTGAAAGGGATTAAGCTGGTCAGCGATGACATCGGATCGTTTGTGGCAAGGAACGGTTCTTTATGACTTCATAAACAGCATTGCCTTTAAAGCCGGGTAATGAAGAAAACACCGGAGTTATTCCATTGAGCAAAGAGGCCGAAGTCGTAGTAGCCCCGATCCACGG
>JABHWQ010000035.1 GCA_018657655.1 Chloroflexota bacterium
GAGCCAGTGAAGCGATCTTCTCTTCATCCCGATTGGTAACCGCTTCTTTTATGGATGGGATACTGGCATTAAGGGATTCACCAATAATCAGCATTACACACCTCAATCACATAGATCAGTGGATTTTATTTGTTAATCAATAAGGTACGCCGCACGCGGCCAGCTCTTCTTTGGCTTTGTCCAGGTAATCTACATACCACTGATGCGGCTGGACCGTTTCGAGATCATACACATCAGGGAATTTACAGGTGTTGCCCTTCACGTCTGGCGCATATTTGCTCTGCAGCTCCATCACCTTGTTAACAACTTCGTTGGCCTGTCCCCGCTCCATTCCGGCCATTGCGTTCATAACCTCGCCAGCATATCGGGCTTCTATGCCGGTATTACCCGCAATCCAACAATATGACATACCGCTTGCGGTGAAGAGAGTAGCCATATTTACTGATTGAATCAAAGTGAATGGTGATTTACACAAGACGCCGGAAGCGCATCCACCGATACAGACCTTTATGTTACGCTCCGAAGCACGCGCAGCTGCACTGTATGCCCAATGAGTTGGACGCGTTGCCGATTTGCCGTCCATGTGATTGGTAAAGAGACTACACAGTTGGCCTCTGGCATAAGACAACTGGCCCAGAAGGTTCGCTGTAAGACCAACGGATGCATCGGCCGCATTTCGGCAAAGCCCACCGATCATGGACATGGAACTCTGCCATGGCTGAATGCCACGTACCTGGCAGAATTTAGCCAATACAAACTGGCTCCAGCTGATCTTCATTTCCGGAATTATGTGAACACCTATCTGCGTATTGTGCGCTTCACGAAGTCCAGGGGCCATCATAGTCATGATTCCACCGGGACTGCTCAAAGTAGCCAGCAAACCCACATGCAAACCAGGCCTACCTGCTTTTTCAAGCGCTTCCTTGATATGTTCCTGTTCCCATAGCCCAACTTCAATCTCGCTGACGGTGCCTGCCTTGGCTTTCAAATCACCAAGCTTGGCTAATCCGGCAGTGATCCCCATCGCTTTAATTGATTCTTCCTGGGCAAACGACTGAATATAGGGAACATACCATTCCTCCTGGGCCACGCCCCAGGAACCCGAATACAATGTGGGCGGCCGCTTGTCCGTGCTTGCCCGATATTCGATAGTGACTTCGTCTTTTTCTTTGCCGAAAGTATGCTTGCCGGGGTTTTCTCTGTACTCCTTGGCGACCTGTTCAACTTCCTCTTTGGTGAACTTGATTACCCGTTCAGTATCCATATGATAGATACCCACGTGAGCCAGAAGTTCAACTGCTGCCTGGTAAACGGCATCAGCCGTAGCATCATCCACCACAAGCTCATTTTCGTTATATTCGATATTGTATTTCTGGACCACTTCTCGAATTTTCATGGCGAATTCCATATCGAATTCGTCACTTTTCATAACCGGACCAGTTAGAGATCGTTTCTGAAACTCTATTATTGGAATCACTTCTGTCTCCTAACCTATATAGTAGTACGGATTACTTGGCCATCAGTTTTTTGCAGAGATCTACGGCTCCTACGGCGTTTTTAGCCCAGCCATCAGCACCCATCGCCTCCGCCTTCTCTTGACTGGTTTCCGTACCCCCAATGATGACTTTGAATTTATCTTTCAAACCCATATCACGCAGATAATCAACAACTTCGTTACAATTGGGGATGGTAGTAACCAGAAACGCAGACAATCCGATGATATCGGCGTTCTTCTCTTTCGCTTTGTCAATGAAGGTCATAGCCGGAATATTCACTCCCAGCTTGTGAACTTCAAATCCGTTCAGTTCCAGCTGAGTCGCAACCAAGCTGTAGCCTATATCATGTAGATCTCCCTCTACTGCACCAATAACTACAGTTCCCGCTTTGGCTCCCTCATTTTCAGGCAAATATGGCGTGACCAGATCAATACAAGCCTGGCTAATTTTGCCGCCCATCATCAGTTCGGCCAGGAAGTATTCTTCAGCCTCAAATCTCTTACCAATCCCTTGCAGTCCGGTCACAATACCATCCTGCACAATCTGAACCGGATCAATACCACCCTTGATGGCCTGATCCACTAAAGACAAAGCCTGATCCTTTTTCAACTCCTCAACAGCCTGAGCAATTTCTTGGATACTCATAATTCCCCCCTTATTTCTGTTTCTGGGCATCCTAACAATTTTACCCCGCTAGGTTTGAACCAACAGGGATTAACGGTCAAAAATAATTATACACATTTTTGTTAAGCAAAGGCAACCCCATATGTAATTTCAGCACACTGTTGGCGCCATTAAATGCGTCATATTTACCAAATGATTCACAATATTGATTCTATATGAATCATTGAGTCTGTTACTAGACATGTCGGTACGGCAGCAAGCAGGAATATCCGTGTTTATACACCATCGTTCAAAGGGATTTGACAACCTGTGGATAGATCTTAATATCCATAGTTACAGGGGTACTAGCACCTATGAGGACTCCCTTTATCAAGGGTAAACGTCTCCCCCGCTGACCAAACAGAATGTTTGGTCAGTTACATACCGGCATATAAAGATTGCTCGCTCGCGATTCGTATTCCAACTCGCTGTTTCAAGATCAGGCACAGAATTCATGTCTGCACCAAACACCTATTGAAGCTCTGGCCGCTCAAGTCAACAAAGGCAGGCGGCTTATGAGACCTAAGGAAGCTCTGATCAAGGCACCTAAAGTCTCTTTTTGGGCCTGTTGTTGCTGAAGAA
>JABHWQ010000314.1 GCA_018657655.1 Chloroflexota bacterium
CACTTCCCACTGAATGGATAAAGCGTACTAGTGCAGGGGTCAAAATACGCACGTTTGAGTGGTAGAAATCGACTTACATCACGTCAAGTCATAGTTATCCTCGACTGTCTTCATGCTCCAGTCAATCACTCGATGTTTGAGGTTTTCAACCAACGTAATGTTCTTGATAATGCTTTATCAAAACTGAGTTCGTCTGTTTTTAAAAGGGAGGGCATGAAGTACGCTCACTTTGGTCCAGGAAATCGCATGACGCGTATTCAAGCCCAACGGCTGATCTGGTTCGTTGATAGAATCATGCCAACTTACAAAAGATTTAATCCGCAGATCCATCGAGTGTTGGGGAATGCTCTCCGGAAGCTCAAAACAGCCTAAATCATAGAGTTTGGACTAGGCTTCCCAACCCTAAGCTTGAGATTTAGATGACTTAAGCCTGTCCTTCTTTTCCAGCAACCCATTCTGTTTTGTGAGGCATTGGTACATTAGGCACAATCGCCTGCGCAACTGTTGACATGAGCTCACCAGCTTCTTGTACAGCTTTAGGATATAGTCCATTTCTGCAGTAAAATACAAATCCATCATGAATAGGCATGTGCAGTTGGCAGTACCTAAGATTAACTGACTCAGCAACAATTGTTCGTGCTATATATGCACCAGTCCCTTGAATTATGTGGCTCAGGGGTATTTGGCGAGCTCTGTTCTTCTTCAGTGAACCTTTCTTGGTCAAATCTTCCTCAGGATCGACATGTCGAGTGAACCCGCCTGGTGCTGTGATGGATTGATTCAGCGTGAACACTTCAGCAAAATGCTCACGTAGTTCGTTTACCTCAGGTACCCTTCCCTTGAACTGAGAGACGATCTTTCGGCCAGCATGATGGCAATTATAGTAGCCCATTTCTCGTGCTTCCGAATAGCTGAGTTGGTCCGCCAGTGCATATCCCTCTGATCCATAAAGAAATGAATACATGAAACCTTTCCACAACTGCCTTGGAATACTTATATCGTAGAGGTCAAGGAGCTCCTCAAATCCGCTCTCCGAATTGTTTGCCCATTGCCTGATCAATGAAGCCTCATCCAGTATACTTGCTAAAATCCTTAGCTCCTGTTTACTGTAATCCAGTGAAAAGAGTATACCATGATCTAAGTTGGGATCATCGGCTGGGCGAATATAAGGTACAAGTTCTTTCCCAATGTAGGTATGGGGTACGCTTTGCATTCTTCCAGATGAAAGAGGGCGGTATCGGATATTGAACACCTCATTTGGTATGTTCCTGAGTTGGAAGAATCGCTTAACTACGACAATCTGGTCTCTCGTAGCCTCAAGTCGTTTGAAGATGGCATCACGGGCTTCCAATCCCATAAGTCCTTCCACGAAGCCGATGGTCTCAGAGTTATTAGGCATCGAGTGAAACCAGTCCTCGATACTTCGATGCTCTGATTCCCACTTATTAGTTTGAAGTATAGAATCACCGATACGGACCGTGTTACGTTTTCTCAGGTAATCGTTGTAGGTCCAATAGGCCATCGATGAGGTGCGAAACAAGTCATGGCCTTTAAGGGTGAGAGTATAGTGATTAGCCCTATGCTCATATCTATTTCCCCAGATATCCACTCTAACCAACCCTTCATCCCTCAAAAGTCTCAGCATACGTTGCACTGTGCTACGCCCAACAGATTGTCTTGTAAATGTCCCATATCGCTTCACCAGATAGTCCAATCCCAATTCGTTGCCCTGAAGCAGTTCACTGAAGATGAGGAAGAGGATATTCTGATTCCTGGTGTCTGTGCTCAAAGTCTCGATGTGTTTGCAAATCTCGCTGTATACGTGTGTTCTCATTTTCACACTCCCCTCTCCCTATTGTTGTGGCCGTCGGCCAGAGAGGAGCTGAGAGAAAGTGTATAACTATGAATGCTCAGGATATGATAAAGAGTTGTATATAATGAGATTATCTGGTGCTAATGGGCTGAGATATTGGCTGTTTCTTCCTCGTAGGGGGGAGTGAATCTCTATAGGGAGGTGAAATTCTTATCCGGTACATGGCTACCTAGTATATACATACTCATAACCCTGTGGCCTTTACGAGCCCCCAGGTCTTCTATAACAACTTCTAAGTGCACTGCCTAGGTGATCCTGCCACCTCCAGTGTCTCATTAACCTGCAGGATAGAGGAGGACATTATATGTCCAATCCACATGCAGTGGCACCCCCACTGGCCAAGCGACTGATCTCAGTACGGGATGAAGTCAGAACGAATAGTGTCAACCGCTCCTACGTCAAAGCTCTGGCCAAGGAGGTCCAGAGCACGAAGGTATCAGAACGACTGGAAGCCTACCTAATCACTTCGGATGAGTCACACCTCGAGGTATCTCAGGCTGAAGCCTTCAAGTCCGTGGTGTATGCAACGTCTCCTGTGGTTGGCGCCCCCGTAATGTTCAACGGTGAGATTGTTCCATCCCCGTCCCCAGGAGATGAATCGCCCATACCCTTAGTCATGAGCCGTCCGGTTCTGTTTCCTGAATTGCTTACGATGTACTGGCAAGATGATCCGGTTGAGCGACTTGAATTCAACGATGGTTCCCAGGATCGAGTTCAACATGCACCTATGCAACTTGATTGGAACGGCGAAGAGTACGAGCTTCTTGGAGAATCACTCCGTAAGAGCTTCTACTGGCCAATGTCGGTACCACTAGCCGAGGAATTGGTACCATGGCTATCAAGACGTGCTCAAGACAGGACCACATTAATAACTGGAGTCCGTCGTCAAGGGCTAACCGTTTTATCTCTCACTGGCCTTGACCTGAATCCTTCAGAGGTGTACGAAGATGATGTCAACGACCTTGGAGTCTGTGTGCTTAAAGATTCACGTCTTCAAAGTCTAAACGATGAGATCGGTCTGGCCGCTGACCCGTACCAGGGGACGATCTGGTTTCAAGATGGCTCATTCTGGAAGGGCACGATTCAATCAGAGAGTTCATCGGGATGTACGCCAGGATTCTACGGTGGTCTGAAGCGTCCTGCTGGAGCGAATGGGCCTACAAGTTGTACGCGTGCCTCAATTATGGATTCCTATACCATGGTTCCTTGGGAAGCATCAGTAAATCGTCAACAAACAGATTTCAGTAATCTGGAGTTACCTCTGGTTGTACGTTTACCGTCGCGTGATACTTTTTCTAAAGCTGCCCTAGGCTTTCCACCGTATGTACAGCAACTCAATGATCAGCTGACATCTAGGTGTGGTGAGCTTGTACGCAGATCTCCGGTAAAGGGGTATGCTGGAAAGGTAGCAATTGGCACAACAGATGAACCTGTACAGTTCATCATATCTGGTCCTGATATGATGAAGAGGGTGAGTACTATGGTCTGGCTCTTTAACCCGACACTTCCTGTTCATACTTCACTAATGAAAGTCAAAGTACAGTTCCAGAAGTCTAAACAGCCTGGGATCCTGATCCAGGTGAACGTCCACGATTGTAACGGTAGTTGGATTTCGCAATGGTACATGAAGTACGCAGGGCGTGACGTGGATGGCGATGGTGCAGTGCTCACAGCCGATCCCGTACTGTTGAGGTCGGCTAAATGGAGTGATGAGATCCAAATACATGATACGACTCAGTACAAATCAAATCAGGACGTCGATGCCGAGGACAAACAGACAGCTATTCGTGTCAGTACAGAAAGAGTGCGCCTCTACTCTGGAAGGATCGGAATCTATGACAAGTTAGCTAGGCGTATCCATCGGCATGATCCGAAGCTTCTGACCTGGGAGTTACGTGTACAACTCAGCGAGGCAATTCAACGAAGCATCTCAGCCCAGAAGAAGAACTCCGGAGTGGATAAGTATGACGGTTATGCCTGGTTACTGGGTCAACTCCCTGAAGGTGCCGAAGATTGGTTATTCGAGAACGTCCACGATCATATTGATGAGCTTGAAGTCCGCACACGTGCATTTCTAAGTAATTATCAACGGAATG
>JABHWQ010000034.1 GCA_018657655.1 Chloroflexota bacterium
GCACAGCATTCCCAGAGCCTAGAGGCGCTTTTCTATCATATTCCCGGCCTCAAGCTCGTAACGCCCTCCAGCCCGTTCGATGCCAAGGGACTGCTCAAAAGCGCCATTCGTTGCGATGATCCTGTTGTGTTCATGGAGCACAAGCATTTGTACATGAGTGAGGGCGAGGTGCCGGAAGAAGAATATCTTGTCGAATTCGGCCGGGGAGATATCAAGCGGCACGGAGATGATGTGACAATTGTCGCCTGGTTAAACATGGTTCCTCTCGCTCTGGCCGCGGCTCAAAAGCTTTCCGCGCAGGGGATAGAAGCGGAAGTGGTCGATCCCCGGACCCTGGTTCCCCTGGATAAGGAACTGATTCTGGAGTCGGTGCGCAAGACGGAACATGTGGTTATTGTTCAGGAGGCAGTCAGAAGAGGCGGAGTGGCTTCCGATATCGCCTCGGTAATTCAAAAGCAAGCATTCGATTACCTGGATGCCCCGATAGAGATAGTGGCTGGGAAAAATACCCCCATTCCTTTCAACCTGAACCTGGAAAAGACCTGTGTGCCCAGTGAGGAAGATATTGTTGAGGCTGTAAACTGCACGCTTGGAGCTGTATAACTGTCAAGAATACAACCCAGGAAAGAACAGATGAAAAAACTGCCCGCGGTTGTTGCCATCATGGCCGTTTTTACCCTGGCCGTCTGTTTCATCATGATCGGTTCCATCTCCGAAGAGTTGAAACTCAACCTGGGAATCAATAACTCCGATATCGGTACGCTGGTCCTGGTGTTCTCCCTGTCCTCCATAGTAGTTCAACTCCTGGCCGGACCTGTTGTGGACAAGTACGGCCACAAGCCTATGGCCATTCTGGGATTTCTCGTTTCCGGCGTGAGCATATTATTGCTGGCTTTTACGACCTCATTTGCCGGGTGTCTGCTGGCAGCGGTATGTCTGGGAGTTGGGGCGATATCCTGTAATACGGTCGGCAACACCCTGCTTCCGGTCGTTCTGTTCGGCGGCAGGGAGCCGGCGCGGGCCAGCAATTTCGGCAATGGTTTCGTGGGCCTGGCTTTTGTGCTGACACCCCTGAGCATAGTTACCCTGATAAACGATCTCGGGATGAGCTACCAGTTTACGCTGTGTTGTATCGGAGCAATTGTACTGTCGTTTACTTGTTTTGCCGCTGTAACCAAATACCCTCAGGTCTCCACCGGATTTAGTCTCTCCAGGTCTTTTACACTTTTAAAAAAGCCGGCCGTGCTGCTCGCGGCCCTGGCCCTGGTCTGCTATATCGGCCTGGAATTTTCGATGAATACATGGATCAAACCCCTGATGACAGAACTCTATGGAGCTGGCGGCAACCCCGATGCGGTAAGGAACGCCGGAAGGACGCTGGCGGTTTTTGGTCTGGCAATGGCAGTGGGACGGTTCCTGAGTTCCGCTGTTAAAAACCTCTCCCGGATAGGCTCAAAAGTCATTGCGGGGGCATCACTGGTTTCCATCCTTTCTATCGCCACCCTGATTACCACATCGAGCCCGGTGTACGCAGTAATTGCAGTGCTGGTCACTGGCCTGGCCTTTGCGCCGATGTTTCCCACTATTGTGGGAGTCACATTTGCCAGGTTCGACTCCAGCCTCTACGGCAGTGTTTTTGGTATTATCTTCTCAATCGGTTTGATAGGTTCCATGTTCCTGCCAAAGATTATCGGTATCCTCAGCGTGGGCAGGACAGTACAGCAGAGCCTGACTATTGCCGCTGTAATTGCAGGTATCCTGTTTCTGATAGCTCTCTTTATTGGCGGAGTGCGGTTTAAAAATGAGCCTTAGGATTCTTGAAGTCATAAAGATGAAATGATTTTATGCAAAACGCGGGAGCACGGTTGGCGAACAATCCTGCATTTACCTGTTTAAATCCGGGAGCGGCAAATGAACGTGGCCAAAAGGTTATTATTTTGTTCAGCTATGGCAACCTTATGTACAATTTCAGCCATGACAACACTATCGGCGGAGCCTTTACCTCTCGACAAGTGGACTTACATAGAGGTAGACAGTTGCAGGGCTAAGTGGGGTGACTGGGATCAGCCCGGATGGATGAAATATTTCGGTCTCGATATGTCGGATGTTACAGGCGACGGCTTCAGGGATATTGTTTCGGGCCGTTATTTCTACCGCAACCCGGGCGGTGATATGAGCGGCGTATGGGATCGGGTGGATTTTGGTCTCAACCTTGACGGTATGCTGTTTGTCGATGTAAACGGAAACGGCCTGGGTGATGTAATAGCGGAGGCGCTTCCCGATGTCTACTGGCTGGAAGCCAACGATGCGCAGGGCAGCACGTGGCGGGCAACGAAAATTGGCTCAATCACCGAAACAAAACATGTCAATGGCCAGGGATACATCCTTGCCCAGTTGGTGCCGGGAGGAAAACCGGAAATCCTGCTCTCGGCCGGTGATGGGACCTATTGCATTGAAATACCGGAAGACCCCGAATCGGGTAACTGGCCGTGTCACCGAATAACAGTCGAGACCTCCGAGGAGGGAATCGGGGCCGGGGATATTGATGGCGACGGTGACATCGATATCGCCGTGGGTGCCGGTAAGGGGGGCGAGGGCCGTAGAGTTACCTGGTGGGA
>JABHWQ010000033.1 GCA_018657655.1 Chloroflexota bacterium
AGGCTGATGCGAAATCGCAAGTGGTAGTCATGGGGAAGCCCTGGAAAACGGTCAGTGCTCATGACTATTATCGCTATACCCCTGATCTCCTGCCAATCATAGAGGAATCGTTGGGCCGTCTGCGCTCTGAATATGATGTAGTAGTGATCGAAGGGGCAGGAAGTCCTGCTGAGATAAACCTCCAGCGATTCGAAATCGTAAATATGAAAATAGCGGAGCTTGCTCAAGCGCCGGTTCTGCTCGTGGGCGATATCGAGAAGGGCGGTGTTTTTGCCTCGCTGGTGGGAACCGTGGTGCTGCTCGGAGAAGAAGAGAAAAAGCGGATTCAGGGCTTCATCATTAACAAGTTCCGTGGTGATGTATCGATTCTCCAACCGGGGCTTGATTACCTTGAAGAATACACTGGTATCCCGGTTTTGGGTGTAGTTCCTTATTACCATGACATCGTCATTAATGAAGAAGATTCAGTGCATCGTATGGATGGGGAAAACGGGGAGCGGGAACAGGTTATCGATATTGCGGTAATTCACCTTCCCCGGATATCCAACTCGACTGACTTCGAGCCGCTGCAGCAAGAACAGGGAGTTCGGGTTCGATATGTAACTGCTCCATGGCAATTGGATAGCCCCGATCTTATCATTGTGCCTGGCAGTAAGAGCACAATGAACGATCTGGCTCACATGAGAGATGTTGGTTTGGCTCAGGCTATAATGAACCGGGCCGATACGGGAACGCCAATCATCGGAATCTGCGGCGGTTTTCAGATGCTGGGCAGAAAGATCGAAGATCCTCAGGGGATCGAGTCTGACGTGAAAAGCGCAGAGGGACTTGGCTTGCTTGACATAACTACTATATTCGAGGGCGAGAAGGCGACTCATCAGGTAAAAGCCAAAGTTGCCGCTAACGACGGTTTGTTTAGTGGGCTTTTGGGGGAAATGCTAGCAGGTTATGAGATTCACATGGGGCAAACTATGTGCGGTGATACTGTGGAAGCTTTCGAAATAGTGGAGAAATCGGGAGAAACGAATAATCATCTGGATGGTGCGGTGGCGCACGGTGGACATGTATTCGGAACTTATATGCACGGGATATTTGATAACCATGATTTTCGGCGACGATTTCTTCGGAATATCAAACCAACGTTTTTATCCGATGGTGATGAAACTCAGTTACCATCAAAAGATGAGCAGTATGACAGGCTGGCGGAGTTGACGAGGCAGAGCCTCGATATTGATCACATATACCGAATTTGCGGTCTTCAAAATAGCCCCAAATAGCCACGAGTGTTGGACTAGAAAAAATCGGTATTTCCTGTAGGTTGTTTTTACGTGTTTTTTCGTATTGTACTCTTGAAAAAAACATGGTATGATCCAGAACGGTTTAGAGGAGTCGCCGCAAAACATACGTAAATCCGTGCTGGTTATGCGGGGGAAACCGTTGTGAAACAGCAGTCGCAAACCGGTTATGCTGTGCTCAGCGATGTTTTATCAATATCGACATGAGGAGAATGTTATGGGGAATAGTCGTAGTGAAGAAGCTATCAGGTTGGCTGTGGAGGGTCGGTGGGAGGAAGCCGTTGCTATCAATCAGGATATAATCGAAGTATCTCCCAATGATATCGATGCTCACAATCGTTTGGGGAAAGCGCTGGCTGAATTGGGCCACAATGCGGAAGCCAGGAAAGCCTATAGGCTAGTATTAGAGCTTGATCCGAAAAACAGTATTGCTGAGAGAAACCTGAATCGTCTTCAGTACCTGAAAGATGAAGATCGATCTTCAAAAGAGGCTCGTGGTATTGATTGTCGGTTCTTCATTCAGGATACCAGCAAGGCCAGGATGGTAGGTCTGTACAAACCTGCTCCCAAAGAGACTATCGCCAAAATATCTGCCGGTGATGAGGTTCACCTGGAAGCGAAGGGGCGCAAGCTCATTGTGTTCAACGGCTCAAGTGAATATTTGGGTGAGGTTGAGCATAAAATAGGATCGAGACTTGTCGATTTGATGAATGGCGGCAATGAATACCGGGCGGCGGTAAGCAGCTCAAGGGACAACAGTATTAAGATAATAATCAGGGAAACCTTCCAGCATCCCAGACACATCGGACAGCCTTCGTTTCCTCCTGGAGTTATTGAAGATATCAATCCATATGTCAAAGGTTCGCTTGTCAAATATGATATCGAAGACGAGTTTATTGATGAGCTGGAGGAAGTAGGGGATTGGGATGGTGAATTGGATGAAGAAACTTTGCCTGAAGGAGATTTGCCCCAGTTAGAGAAAGAAGATGCGGGCAAAGTTGCCTAGAGTGGTTACACTGTAAATGTGTAACGGGAAGATACTGCTATCCTATTTGGCTGTAGCCCAAGGCTTGTGCGCCATTCCTCATCCAGTCCGTCAACATCGAATTCATATATCTCCAACAGGGCATCATCGTAGCTGTTGCCTTGTTTAAGTAACTCAAGTAAGGCCATCATCTTCTCACTGCCGTAATTCTCTATCAGAAATGATACCAGGCTATAACTCTGTGCGTAAGCAAGGCCGGCTTCTTCGGAATCGGTGGGGAAGCTGCCCCCCAGACTGCGTACGGGGAACAATGTATCATCTTCTAGAGCATCATCAAGGTTATCTGCCAAATCATCCCGTAAACCACCCTCGGTAAACATTGCCAGCCCTTCATCGATCCATGTGGGTACATTGCTCAGTGGATTGTAAGTCATCTGGTGGATAACGAGGTGAGACAATTCATGAGCGATAGTTCGCTTACCCCATGAAAGGCGATCGGTTGATATTCCGATGACAATAATGCCATAGTCGGTGAAGGCGAGACCCCCGGTCCATTCCTGGGGGTAAATGAGCGCCTCATGTAGCTCGTCTGTGTCGCCATAGATATAAATCCTGGCTTCTCTTTCCAGTTTGGCACCGGTGTCCTGAGCTAGCTTTGCCAGTGCGGTCTGGGCCGCGTCCATTAGTTCTTGACCGAAAGTAGCATCACCTTTGTACCAGAGCAGCCGAACGTTTTCCTCTGCCAGCTCACTCCAGCTGTGTCGCGAATCTTCGAATATCAGTGTGGCTGATTCTGTTTCCAACTTATCTCCGGTGTTATTGGTTACGATCCATTTGTAGTTTATCCTGGCTCCCGGCGGCAAATCGAATTTTCGAGTATCCCATCTCCAACGGGTGATAACATGAATGCCTGTTACGAAATCTGGTTTGATGGTGGTAGTAACTGAAGTTACAGTGACCTTTTCGATTGTGTAGCGAAGTTCAATATCGGTGATTTCATGAGAGCTTTCGGCTTCCAGATTGAAAGTAAGCGATGCTGGGAAATCGACTGTACTATCGGCAGAAATCACATTGATGAAGCTGGTGGTGGGGTCCGGTTCATTCGTAGGACTTGGTTTGGGAAGAAGTTGCGCATCAGAAAGAGCATCCAGTTGAGGCGTAACTTTTTCATCGGATTTACATCCCAAGGCAAAGCTACCCAAAAGCATTGCTGTGATCAGTACCAGCCAGATCAGATATTGACTCAATTGTTTCATCGTTTTGCGCTTCCCTTGAGTAATAGTGGGATATTATTCGTGTGGTTCAATCGAGATGTATTTTAGCCATGGTATAGGCAACGGTGTTGCCACATATCCCTTTACATAAGGCTTGACCAGTTTGTAATCGATTCCAAAATAAAGGGGGAGGCTGGCGGCGTCATCCACCAGCATCTGCTCTATTTGCTGGTACATATTTAACCGGGTCTCAGGGTTCATCTCTTTTCCCGCCGCTTCCAGAAGTGCATCGATTTGAGGATTGCTGTATTCACCTGTGTTGTCCTCAGCATCGCTGTGAAACAGAATTTCCAGGAAGTTCTGAGGATCAGCGTAGTCGGCGACCCACCCAATATCATACAACTCGTCTTTTTCTTCCTTGAGGGTATAGATATATGCTTCAGGTTCTATTTGCCGGATGGATACGTTTGCTCCCAGATACTGTTGCCACATACCGATAATGGCCTCATGGACTGGTGATACCTGTCCTCGGCCGGAAGTGGTAAATGTGAGTGGGGGCAGGTTCGCGGTGTTCCCGTAAGTCGATTGTTCAATCAACTCTTTTGCTTTTTCCGGATCGAATTCCAGAGCGTTCAATTGTTCGTTGTAACCGGGCATGCCGGGTGGCAGTATGCCATCGGCTCTCGTTACCATATCGTTGAAAAGCAATTCAATGATCCTGTCTTTATCTACTGCATGAGAGAATGCCTGCCGAACTTTAGGATCGTCAAAAGGAGGTTTTTGGGTGTTAAATCCGATGAACCATAGACTGAATTCGGGGGTTTTCACCAGCTCTTTGTTTAGCGGGTTGAACGGATCGAGGACCCGTTCGATATTGGATGCGGATACGTAGGAAATGTCGATCTCTCCGGTTTCATACATGATCATGGGAACACCGCTCCATAATCTGAAAGCGACAGTTTCGATCTGCGGCATTTCTCCATAGTAAAGATTGTTACGCTCCAGTATCAGGAGTTCGTCTTCTTCCCATTGACTGAGTGTGAACGGTCCGCTGCCATTCGGATGGCGCCACCAATCATCGCCTGAATTTACATTGGCTTGATCCACGACGAAGGCTGTGGGATACGCTAACTTGGAAAGGAAGTACGCTTTTGGTGCATCGATTGTGATTTGGAGAGTGTAATCGTCAATCACCTCTATACCACTGATCTCACTGGCTTCACCGGCTAGTTTTGCATCAACTCCCACA
Organism: Chloroflexota bacterium; assembly: GCA_018657655.1. GTDB lineage: Bacteria > Chloroflexota > Dehalococcoidia > SZUA-161 > SpSt-899 > JABMQN01. Next base: position 4,744 of record JABHWQ010000033.1, read on the forward strand.
ATATCGCCAAGGTAGGTGGCTGCCGTTTGAGAATTGGTTGCGGGATCACATACCCGTTCAAGAGAGTATTTGAAGTCGTTTGCGGTGATTGAAGAACCATCCTGGAAAGTAACATCTTGTCGAAGGAAGAATGTATAGGTTTTACCATCGTTGCTGATATCCCATTCAGCAATATCCGGGACGACCTGTAGTTCTTGATCTAGGGTGACCAGTCCGCTGAATATTTCGAGTACATAGGAAGCAGAGGTGGTATCGCGCGTAACAGCCGGGTCCAAGGTGGAAGGGCCGGTATCGTACAGGACCAGGGCATTCTCAAGTGATATCGGTTCTTGCAGTCGGAAACTGAACACGATGCTTTCTATTGTTTCTTGCAGCAATTCGTAGATTTCAGATTCGCAGGCAGATAAAATCAAAAATGCCTGACTTCCGTGGACAACAGAAAGCAGTGTTGAAGTGAGTGAAGTGTTGGATTCGTTACCACTGAAAATATACCAGTATCCGGTTTCACCATCCAGTTCCACTTCTCCTTCGGACAGCATTTCGAAATAGACAAGTTTTTGCTTTATGACTTCCATAGCTTCAGCGGAATAATCCGAGGTCGATATCGTTTGTAGAAGAGGCTCCACAAATACCTGCACCATACAACTGTTGTTTGAGTTGTGGGTAGTAAATGCGGGATCATTTGGCCCGCCCTCTTGGGCTATCCATTCTGGAGGGTAGCTTAGCGAAAAACCGTAGATGCTGTTTTTATAGTAACCTTCAAGCTCTGAGATTGTATCAATAATGGGCGAAGGCGTTTCTTCCTTGCTGGAGGTTGAACCGCAGGCACTGCTGGCAATAATGGCCAATGTTAGCAGGATTACTATTGCGCTGGAAAAGGCTTTCTTCAATGTAATGCTCCTGTTTTGTTATCGACGATCGATCATTGCTATTTCAATCGACCCATCTTTCTCAAATGTTGCCGAAAATCATCGACTACTTGTTCGCCAAGATAATTGAATTCTACATTGCTCTGGCGCGATGTAACCAGTAACCGGCAAACGAATTCAAGTGTTTCTGTCATGAGCAAGGCTTCATCCAACGAAGCTCCCCAACATATCACCCCGTGATTTTCGAGAAGCAGCACATGGCTGGTTTGTGCTTTGGCTGCTGTTGCCCGAGCTAGTTCAACACTCCCGGCATGGTGATACGGTACTCTTTCTATATTGATTAGGTAAGCCATCGCCTCAGGCAAAAAGTCTGTTTTGATTTCCATATTGGAACAGGCAACAATCGTCGAATAGAAAGGCTGAGAATGTATCACTGCCAGCGCCTCGGTAAAGGAACGATATATACCTTTGTGTAGACCTGTTTCCATTGAGGGACTCTTCATATTTTCGCATTTTTCACTGTCAATAAGGCATCGGAGTAAATCATCCTGCTTCAGGTTGCCAAGGTCTGTGCCCCCGGCAGAGATGAGGAAAACGTTCGGTTCTATCCTTGCACTGATGTTGCCGCTATGACCCCAGACAAGTTTCTTATTGAATAGTGTGTGTCCGCAGTGTATTAGATCCTTATACATCGATAAACCTATAATTCATTATGCCATTAAGTATGTTGGGTGTGTCAATAAACGAATGTGATTATTCGGCTTTGGGTGAGGTGTGTCTTTCCATTTCGATCATGAAACCAAGAGCGATCAGAATGAGGAGATCGATGGCCAATCCTACCAATCCGCTAAACTGTTCCTCGTAAAACACAAATACCTGGGTGAAGAAGATGGAGATCAGAATTGCACGTTCGAACATCCTGAATGCAGTGAGGCGAGATTTTCGGAGCGAAACCATACCAGCCAAGACAAATATCGCAGAGGCGAATGACGACAAAAACTGTGCCCATTCAACCCAGGCCAGCGTTTGGTGTTCATCTGATACCACCAGCACAATGACGTATGAAAAGCTGGCAATCATCTGAAAGAGGAAGAAACATAAAACGATCAGATAGAATAGCCGAAACGAAATAATTCTTGCATAGCATGATTGAAGCGAGCTTTTCAATCGTACAAGCAATCCTGGGCTAGGGGTTGGCACCAGATTCGCATGCTCAAGCGCTTCTTTTAACTCCGATACCAGAGGGTTGTTGGGATTGCTTCTATTTAGATATTCCAGGATTTGATTTTTCTCAATCTGGTCGAGGTCATGTAAAGCAATTTCCTCCAGATCGCGTATAGCGTTCATCAGATATTCAGCTTGCGAGTATTGTCTTCTGGTCCGGATAGCGCGACTGGTCAGGAAAATCAAAATGAATATTGCATATATAATTGCTACCGAAGGTTCGAAGAAATAGTTATGGTCTTGTGTTACGAACTTTCCCACTTCATCAATGAAAGTTCCAAACCCTACTCCCCCAATGATCACTGCAAGGCTCTTAGCTGTTTTTCCCAGGAATGTTAGCAGTATCAGCATGGAAGCCAGCATTAGCAACCCGCCCCAAAGCATGTGCGCGATATGCAGGTCATCATCGCCCAGTTGCGGATAGCCTGTGAGGTGCAGATAGCCCCGAATTATTAGGATAGTGGCTACAGACGAGACCAGAAATGCTTCTATGTGGCTTCCGGCTTCCATATTCCGGATGAAAAATCTTCGCTTTCTCATTGGGGCAAAAGTAGATAGAGTTTATCCCGGATCGCTTTTGGGGACAGTGTTATCTTTGCCTGATAGTATGGGACATCGCAAACAGCAAGTCAAGAATCATTTGAGGCATAACGTTAGTATCCATGATTTGAGTGGATACTAGAGGCCAACTGGCAGAATAGTGAAATTCTGCCTCGAAGAAGGGCATAAGGGCTTTTAGAAAGAATCAGAAACCCAGGAGACGTTCGAATTCTTGAGGATTCCGGCTCCTCACAATTGCTTCTTCTCTATTGATAAGTTTCCTGCGGAAAAGCTGAATCAAGGAATCATCCAGGGTTTGCATGCCGTCTGCAGAGCCTGTTTGAATGGTATTCAGCATCTGATGGGTTTTACCTTCCCGAATCATGGACCTTATGGCTATGTTAGCAATCAATACTTCAACTGCGGCAACAAGGCCCGCTCCATCGGCTCTCGGCACAAGATTCTGATAGAGTATTCCTTCCAGTGTTGTGGCCAGCTGAAGGCGTACTTGTTGTTGCTGATGGGGTGGAAAGGCGTCGATTATGCGATCCATGGTCTGCGCAGTGCCGGGTGTGTGCAACGTGGTCAAAACCAAGTGTCCTGTTTCAGCTGCGGTCAATGCGGTGGCAACTGTTTCCAAGTCTCGCATTTCTCCAACCAGGATTACGTCCGGATCCTGGCGAAGAGCATGCTTCAGTGCGCTGGCAAATGATCTGGTATCCCTACCAATCTCTCGTTGGGAAAATGAGCATTTTTTGTCATGATGTACATATTCTATAGGATCCTCAATGGTAATGACTTTACGCCGCATTCTTTCATTGAGGTATTCCATCATAGCGGCAAGTGTTGTAGATTTGCCACAGCCGGTTGGCCCGGTGAGGACAATCAGCCCATAGGGTTTCATAACCAGATCCTTTGCGATCAGAGGTAATCCCAGCTCGTCGATCGATGGCACTTGTGTATGTACAGTCCTGAACACAATGGCGATGGAGCCCATTTGAAAATGCACGTTCACGCGGAATCGCCCGATTCCTTCGGCGGAGAAGGCGAAATCCAGCTCCAGATCTCGGGCCAGAGCTCTTCGTTGTTCTTCAGTGGCTATGTCTTCAAAGAGTCGCCTTGTATCATCTGAGGTAAGTTCATGCATTTGAGCCTGAGAAATAAGTTCTCCGGCAAGACGCAGGGCTGGCTTTTTGCCAGCCCACAGATGCAGGTCAGAGGCTTCGCTGTCTACAGTCAATCGAAGTAGGTCAATTACGTCCATATTTCTACTCAGGATGCTCTTGTAATTCTCAGGGAGAATGGTGTTGATGTTGAGTCGGAAACCTCGATTTCCGCTGTTGCTGATGTCACCGCTTCTATCACAGTATTGGGATCGAAACGGTCACTAACGTCCTCAACAACACTCAAAGACACGGTATATATACCGGCTTCATCATATTCGTGGCTAGGGTTTTGCTCTTGAGCTGTTGTGCCATCTCCAAAGTCCCATAACCATGAAGCTTCATCACTTGAATCTGACAGGTCATAAAACTGAATAGTAAGGGAGCTAGTGGATTCGGCAGAGAAGGCGGCAGAAGATCCGCTACTACCCTTCACTGTCTTGGTGATGGTGTCGCAATTGCCGTCATTCTCCATAACCATAAGAGATACAGTATAAGGACCTAGGCCAGAATAACTATGAGTTGGATGTTGTTCTGAGCTTGTTGAGTTATCACCGAAATCCCATTGCCAGAGTACTATGTGATCCCCCGATGCTGAGATGGACAGGTCAGTGAATGCCACAGCTAGCGTTGTGCCTTCGGAGACTGGGGTGGGTACAAAATCGGCGTCCGGTGGTGTGCTTGCCGTAACTTGTTTGATAATAGTGTCTGGCTGATTAAGGGTTCCAGCTACTGTGAGGGAGACGCTATATTCACCAGGAGAAGGGTAAGTATACTTCGGATTCTTTTCTGTGCTGTCAACTATACCATCGCTATTGAAATCCCATTCCCAGGATAGCAGCATACCGAAGGTGGTTGACAGATCAGTAAACTTGATGGTCAATGGATCATTGCATCTGACAACTTCTGCCGTGAAATCAGCATTGGGTTTCTCAAACATGCCGGCTACTACACTGGCGCCGACCCGCCCATTTTCGTCAGTGACGGTAAGTGATACGGTATACCTACCCTCGTTGACGTAGTCATGGAATACTCTGGGGAGATCGGTGCTGGTCACTGTCGCACCGTCGCCAAAGTCCCAATACCACTCTACAACGGGATCAACCGACGAAACTTCGGCTTCCAGCAGAACACGTACTGGTTCCTGATCTAGTGGCGTAAGAGCGGTCACTGTCAAAGAGGTGACTTCGGGGCCTGTTCCCACAGTAATACTCCCTGTACGTGATGCGTCAGTGCTTTCATCTACCTCTTCATCTCCACCTCCACCTGATACAATGTTTTTGTCAATAATGACGTTGATTGTTCCAGAGTTGATGTCGGTCGGTTGGCTCTCTTGGGCTTCCGTGACCTCTAGTGTGGCGCTCGCTATCTCACTGACTATGTCAACTTTGCCACTTGGTGATACGGGCCCTAATTTGAGGATGTGGGCTTGATAGAATTGTTCTTGTGCCTCGATAGCCCTGGCATAGTTGATAATCGTATCAGGATTCTCCGCCATGCCTTCTAGGCCAATCTCGGTAGTACTCATAGCATACGATGTTATATGGGGTGCATCTGGAAGTTCAACTTTAAGAAGCTCTATCATGGGAACAATTTTGTCTTTTATCGGGATTGCATTCTCTAGAGATTGCGCTTGAACATTAATCTCATCGATATTCTTTAATTCCTCCGATGGTTCGTTTGCTTCAATGATATCCTGCTCGATTTTTTCCAGTTCGCCACGCATATCTGCTGTCTCATCGCTGGAGCTAGAGTACAACTGGAATACCGGGATCAATCCTGCGATAGCTACAATAGCAAGCACGGAGAGGAATATATAGCCCACTTGACGGGGACGTTCTGAGAATCCTTCTCGGAACATGTTGATTTTGATGTCCATGAAGGCCGAAGATGTCCCCTGATTTTCTGTTGTCCTCTTAAGGGCACCACCGATATTATCTGGCAATTTCATAATCCTAACCTCTATTTATCGTAGTTTTTCAGACCTTTCCTCTGAGGGCAAGTCCTATGTTGACTGCATATGAAGCCACTGGCAACGTTGATTCATAGGTGAATGGCAATTTCAGAGGGCTGATGGGATATCTTATTTCTGCACGAATAGCCTCTGTGATTTCAGCATCACCTGCCATCTCTCCGGTGAGAAAGACTGGAGTTTCCGGACTAAGAGGGCTGTCTGAGTGATCTCGATTGTAGAATTCGACAGTTCTTATGGTCTCCCCTGCAAGTCTCCGGACATTGTCTTCGAGGATAGTATCTCCTCTCTTGGGAATGAACGTTCTCATGATCGCGGGAACACCATTAGCTACGAGGGTGATTCCGAAGTTGTCCGGTTCGAGATCAAGTAATAATGCCTCGCTGCGAGCGGCTACTCTGGCTAACGCCAGTGCCTTAAGGTCCATAATGTGTGGTTTAACATTGGCTGAATTCAACGCTTGTATAGTCACATCGACCGCTTCTCGAGGGACACCAAGAACAAAGACTTCCTGTTTATTGTTTCTAATGCCAAGTGGTTGCCATGTCAGGTACAGTTCATCTACAGGCAACGGCATCTCCTTTCTTGCGGAGCGGCGGACAGCTTCGTCCATTTGATCCATCTTTATTTTTGGGAGAGCAAGGATACGGAATGTGGAATGTAAGCCTGTCAAGCTGAGTATGGACTTGCCTCTGGGCGCGTTCATTCTGCCAAACAGAGTGTCAATGGCTTGCCCGAGAGCTTCTTGCTCCAGGACAATACCGTCTCTAACTACCCCTGATTGCAGTGGTATACTTTCCCATGACTCTATGGTTTTCCCATTGACAATAAGACCGCGTATGCTGCTGGTATCGATATTCAAAGTAACAATTCTTTTTGAAAACAAAGCACTCTCCTTTAGTCAGAATTAGAGGAGTCTGAGTCCTCGGAAGGCATTATGGATAAAACGGTCACGGCCATGCTTGTGGACCATGATGAACCGGAACCGGAAAGATTAACACCGTTTACAGAAAATGTGTTTATAGACCCGTTTTCCAGTTTGTCAATGAAATCCAAGACGTTTTCGAATGTCCCGTGTATTGTGGCACTGAAAGAAACGGACATGTATGGTTGTCCACCGATATCGATTATTGTAGCTGGCTTGGTGTTCAGCGGCAGGATGTCCACGTGTGTCTCCGCTGAATAACCCAAGATGAGAGTAATAACATCGGTGGCGTCCAGATTGGTGGGGAAGCCCTCGTTGGCCGCTTCCAACCTTGCCAGAGCCGCTGTAAGAACAGCTTCTTCACCGGTGCCGTTGGCTAGCATGCCATCCAGTTCCGCTTCCTTCTGAGCGACCTCATCGGCGAGATCGTCCTGCTTGCTTTCCTCGTTCATGTAGAACACACCGATTACCACCAATCCTGCCAAAGCGAGCAAGATAACTGCGGTAAGAATCAGGTTTATGTGGCGTACTACAAGACTTTTCATATGTTCTCCCTCACTCTCGAATAATTGCATTTATTCCGATATATGCCACCCGTGGATATCAGTGGTTTCTTCACCACTGGTCCTGCCGGGCAGGTCAACGGCACTGTCCCTGAGGTCTTCCGGGAATACAACTTCATTAGTAAATGCTGCTCCTGCAGCCCCGGGACTTGTAATTACTTCCTTGCCGATAACACATCCATATATTTAGTTGGCAACACCGGTTATGTTGACCCATCCGTTTGGGGCGTACAGTAGCCCTGGAGTATCGAAATCATTTCCGTTATGGTTTGATAAATCATTCCAAAGATCCGAGTACTGAATACATTGGTGTGATAACGGATAATGCTATAAAGCCTACGAACAGTGCGATTCCTACTGTCATAATAGGTTCCAACACCGATGTGAGGGAATCAACCTTGTTGTTCACCTCAGATTCATAGAATGCCGCAGTGTTTAGCAGTGAAGTGTCCAGGGTTCCTGTCTGTTCCCCCACTGTTATCATTTGTACCAGCAGGGACGGAAATATATCGTTTGTTGCCATTGGTTTGGATAATCCATGCCCCTGTATCAGTCCCTCGTGGACTTCCGCTAATGCATCGCGGATGAGTTCATTTCCTGCAGTCTGGGTGGTTATGTCCATTATCCGTGTGAGAGGAACTCCCGCGGCCAGCAGTGTTGATGCTGTTCGTGTAAAAAGGGCCATGTTGCTTTGAAGGACGATTGTGCCTATTAGAGGTACCTTCAGCAGCAATTTGTCTTTCATTCGAATACCTGACGGTCGTTTCAAATACATCATAATAGCAAATACGATTGCCCCCACTACCCCGATTATTTGAAAAGGATAGGCCCCTGTGAAATCGGTGATTGCCATAAGAGCGCTTGTCGTAGCTGGTATATCGGCATCCATTTTGCCGAACATTTCCAGCAATGGAGGCAGAACCATTGTGACTAAAACAACCACAACTACCAGCGCAACAACCATAACGATAGCTGGATACATCATGGCCTTTTTTGCTTTCTTCATGGCCATTTCGCCTCTTTCCATGTGCTCAACAGCTTGTCTGAGGGACTGAGCAAGATCACCCGAGTGTTCGCCAGCTTCTGCTATGTGGCAGAAAACATTGGAGAACGCCTCAGGATACTTTTGCAGTGCCTGGGAGAAAGAACTGCCACCTTCAAGTTCTTCATTTAGCCCCATTATGATCTTCCTGAACACGGGCTTTTCGACTTGCCCTTGCAGCAGCTTGAGTGCAGCGGGAATGGTCAATCCTGCTTCGATCAGTGTCGCTAGCTGGCGTGCGAAATTGATCACATCATCGGATTTGATGCCATACAGCGAGGGGAAGACCTTGTCCATACTGGGTCTGGGTCTTCCCCGTTTCAGGCTGATTGGTGTATAGCCTGCTTTTGCCAAAGCATCTTCTGCCTGGCTTTGATCCTGGACGTCGATGGAACCTTTAACTATATTGTCGTATTCATCATACGCTACATATTTGTAAGACATGGCTGCTCCTACGTATACTAGTTTTACCGTTCACCAATGGAGAAGATGCTGTGCTTCACTTCAGAAACGGTAGTGATTCCCATTTTCACCTTTTGCATTCCATCATGTCGCATGGTCACCAGCCCTTCTTTGAGCGCTTGTGACTTGATTTCTCCAGCGCTGTTATTACTGATCAGCATTTGCCTGATCGTATCGCTTATGACCAAGGTTTCGTAGATGCCAATTCGTCCTGAATAACCGCTGTTATTACACATATTGCAACCTTTTCCCATGGAAAAGCTTGCGCCACTTGGGCTCAAATCTTCTTCAAAGGCGGCAATTTCCTCAGGTGTTGGCTGGTAGGCTTCACGGCAGGAAGAGCAAATACGGCGACCCATTCGCTGGGTGACAATACCGATGGTGGTTGCGGCAATAAGATATGGTTCGACGCCAAGGTCTACCAAACGAAATAGCGCACTCACACTATCGTTAGCGTGTATGGAAGACAGGACCAGGTGCCCGGTAAGCGCAGATTGAC
>JABHWQ010000276.1 GCA_018657655.1 Chloroflexota bacterium
AGACATTAGACTTGACTCCATCGGCCCTTTCCCAATGATGGTATCCGATCATGGGATATGGTTCTGGGTAAATTTGGTCTATTCGTACCTTCTCATCTCCTTTGGTATATTTTGCATGATCCAGGCATACTTTCGTGCCTCGTCACCGTACCGAACCCAAGCCAGCGTGCTTCTTGTTGGCGCTATAGCTCCTCTGGCTGCCAGTTTGCTATCCCTTTCTGATATCGAACCATTTGCGTTTATGGACACTACTCCATTTGGTTTCACGGTATCAGGGCTGGCACTAGCATGGGGCCTGTTCCTTTTGCGTCTTTTGGACGTGGTACCGGTTGCCAGGGACTCGGTTATCAATAACATGCCAGATGCGATGTTTGTGCTTAACACCCTGAATCGAGTTGTTGATATGAATCCGGCCGCGGAAAAAATCCTGGGACAACCGGCATCAGAGGTCTTAGGACAGCCGGCAAGTCAAGTGATAGAAGAAAACTTAGGCCTATTTGACGATGCTGAAAACATTGTATACGGGCGTTCTGAGATTGTTGTAACCAGTGAAAATACGCAAGTGCCATACGAATTAAACGTCGCTGCCGTATTCGAAGAGAATGGTCGTCAGGCTGGCAGACTGGTGATGCTCCGAGATATTACCGATCGCAAACGCGCGGATACCGCCATCAATCACAGGATAGAATTCGAAAAGACTATTTCAACCATATCTTCGCGATTGGTAGGCATTGCAGATATTAACGAAGCCATCGACGATTCACTCAAATCTATCGGAATATTCAGCGGTGCAAGACAATCCCATTTGTTCTTTCTCAATGAGGAGGGAACTCACGTTGACAATACTCATGAGTGGTGTGCCGATGGAGTGCTTCCTAACATCAGCGAGCTACAGAATCTCAATGTCATATCAATGATGTACTGGATAAAGCTGCTGCGTGAAGGGCAAGTCGTCACAATTTTCGATGTATCAGAGATGCCCGATGGTACCCAAAACGAGAAGCAATTCCTTGAGCAACAAGGTATAACGTCTTTCCTCGCAGTCCCCTTGTTTGTGGAACAAAAACTGGAGGGTTTCATCGGGCTTGAAAATATTGATAATCCCAAGGGATGGACTGCCGCCGATCTGCTGCTTCTAAGAACATGTTCGGATGTTATGGGCAATGCATTTGAAAGAAACCGTGCTGAGAACCGAATCAGAGACGCAAATAGGGAGCTTCAAACGGCACTGGAGCAACTGAAATCCAGCCAGGCACAACTTATGCAGTCGGATAAACTGGCTGCTATCGGGCAATTGGTATCAGGCGTCGCTCACGAGTTGAATAACCCGCTAATGGCAATTTCCGGCACTGTCGAACTAATGCAGGTTTATGTTAATGACGATCTCGCAAAAGAAGACCTGCAAAACCTGCACAGTAACACGATGCGAGCGACATCGATTGTAAGCAACCTGCTCTCTTTCGCCAGAAAGAGCGAGCCGGAAAAGAAATATATATCCATAAATGAAACCATCGAAAGCGTCATCAGGCTGCGTTCTTATGAGTTGAATCTGGACGACATTGAACTAGTGGAATATTTAGACGATACCCTCCCCAATACCATGGCCGATTTCCAGCAGTTACAACAGGTTTTTCTGAACTTCATAATCAACGCAGAGCAGGCAATAAAGGAAGCTCATGGCAAAGGGAAGATATTCATACAGACACGTTTGACCGGCGATTACGTACGGATTGATTTTATCGATGATGGACCGGGTATTCCCCATGAGGTCAAAGCCCGAATATTTGAACCGTTCTTTACAACCAAAGACGTCGGAAAAGGAACTGGACTAGGACTCAGTATTTGTTACGGGATCATCCAGGAGCATAACGGGCAAATATCCGTTGAAAGCGCTGTGGGGAAAGGGACAACCTTTAGTATTGAGTTACCTGTCACGGGGAAATCAACTGTCACTTACCATGAAAAATTGGAGAATTCAAATTTCGATGATCAATTAGATCGGATACTAAATGTTCAAGGGGGTGATGAATGGCACGAGTAAGGAAAAAAGCAATCCTGGTGGTTGATGATGATTTTTCGATAAGGGAAGTCATCGCCAGGGCCTTAACAGAAGAAGGGTACAACGTTGTCACCGCAAAAGACGGAACTGAAGCTGTTAAGAAAGCCTCAAGGCGGTCATTTGACCTGGTATTTCTGGATATATCGATGCCCGGTCAAAACGGGCTCGAAACACTATCAAAACTGAAATCGAAGCACCCTTCAATCAATGTAGTGGTGCTGACAGCAGTCAGGGATGCTGCTTACGAAATGGTGGCTATGCGCCGCCACGCGATTGCCTATCTCAGGAAACCTTGCGGTATCGATGAAATTATCGAGATGGTAAATAAGATGCTTAAAAGCCGTAGAAGCAACCAGAAAAAGGGCGGGGCAATAGCAGTGGCGGAAGAAAGCTAATGGCGAATCGGTGCTTTTGATATTGTAACGAAGTGAATACTACGGATTACATCCAGAGGGGGGTTCAGATGAGTGAGGTGAGTAATAAATGATCAATCATGGTTGTTGATGATGACCAATCTGTGCGGGATATTGTTGCCAGAGCCCTGAGAAGCGAAGGCTATGATGTCATCACAGCAGCCAATGGCCGTGATGCCCTTGAGAGAACCTCAAGGCGGTCATTTGACCTGGTGTTTTTGGATATTAGGATGCCGGGTTTGCATGGCCTTGACGTATTGACCTTGATGACCGCGGGCCGCCCCACCACTCCTGTAGTAATACTTACAGGACAGGCAGATTCAGATACGGAAGAAAGGGCTGCTCAATTGGGAGCATTTGCATACTTGAAAAAGCCTTGTAGCGTACGGGAGATTGTTGAAGTTGCAGAAAGATTGATTACAGCCAATTGAGATGACAAAGGCGGGCACCATCGAAGCGTAACATTGAATGCTGTATGGAGAAATTGAGGTAATTATGGAAAGACGTAAAACTTCAGGCAAAGTGCTGGTTATAGACGATGAAGACCATATCAGAAACATTGTCTGCCGGGCGTTGAAAGCAGAAGGCTATGATACTGAAGGTGCACCCAACGGACTTGAAGCCTTGAAGATGTTATCAGCAGAGCACTTTGATGTGATACTGCTGGACCTTAAAATGCCCGGAATGAATGGATTTGAGGTTCTCCAGAATATCAACATTGATTATCCCGCTTTGGTCACAATACTTATGACAGGTGTAGCTGATGCAGATGCGATGAAAAGTGCGGCAGCGGATGAAGGGGCTTTCGCTGTTTTGACTAAGCCGTGCCCATTACAAGCCATAGCCGATACTGTGGGTAGAGCCTTTAACAACAAGGCATCATCTATCACCGAGCATTCTGCAGGATATTGACGTAGTTGTTGTAATAGTTGAGGCATCGAATGAATAGCAAACTTGCAACCAAAAAACAGCTTTCTGAAGAGCTAACACGACTTCACCAAAGAATAGCCGAACTCGAATCAGAAGCAGCTCTAGGAAAGACAAAGGACGAAGCGCTGAGAGAAAGGGAATCGTTCAATTTTGCGTTGTTCCAGTACAACCCGGTGCCCACCGTAATTGTTGATAACGAAGGTAGAGTAGTCAAAAGCAATCTGGCAAAAAGGCGCTCTGGGTATAGATTACCGGAAATCGGAGATTATATATATCTGGACTACGCCGCCAAGCATGCAATGGACATGCGGGCCGAATTAATGGATTGCATCAATACCGGGCAAGTGAAGGAATTCCCAGAGCTGGAGTATGGAGACAAAGTTCTTTCTATCTCCATCGCTCCTTTCTCGGATGGCGCGATGGTCATGTCGAGGGACGTTACTGAACGAAAGCGTGCCGAGGAATTACTGAAACAAAGAGAAGACCATTTTCGATCACTAATTGAAAACTCTTCGGATGTAATCATGATTCTGAACGCAGAGGCAATTATAGACTATTGCAGCCCATCAACTGAGCGTTTGACCGGATATAAGCCAGTGGAACTGATCGGCAAGAACGCTCTTGAATTCGTACATCCGGAAGAACTGACTGAAACAAGCAGCGTGTTAGCTCATGGAATCGAGATACCAGAATACACTACGCTACTAGAGACCCGTCTACGACACAAAGATGGTATATGGCGTTATACCGAACTCATTGGCAAAAACCTTATCAATGTTGCATCAGTTGGAGGAGTGGTACTGAATTTCCGTGATATCACCGAGCGCAAGCAAGCCGAGGCGGAACAGAGAAGGCTGTTTAGGATTTCGGAAGAGAAGAATCAAATAATTACGGCTGCAAACATTCAACTTGAGAAAACTCTCGATGACCTCAAATTTGCGCATGAAGAACTGCAGAGAAGCCATGTACAGCTTTTACAATCAGAAAAACTTGCCGCCATTGGCCAACTTGTATCGGGTGTGGCTCACGAACTGAACAGCCCTTTGATGGCTATCTATGTGTGCTCGGAGCTGATGCTCAGATATGTAGAAGATACGACAACCAGGCAAGATCTGCAGAATCTGCATTCAGATACAGAACGTGCCATTACGATAGTTCGCAACTTACTCTCTTTTGCCCGTAAGCATGAACCGGAAAGAAAGATTATTTCAATTAATGAATGTATTCAGAGTGTGCTTAGCCTGCGCACCTATGAATTGAGACTGAACGATATTGAGATAGTTGAAGAGTTCGATCACAATTTGCCCCAACCAATGGCCGATTACCAGCAATTACAGCAGGTATTTATGAACCTGACAATTAACGCAGAGCAAGCTATGAAAGAGTCCCTAAATGAAGGTCGGATAGTAATACGGACCAGAAAAGCCGAAAACCTGATCCGTGTAACTTTCACCGATAGCGGTCCTGGAATCCCGCCGGATATCCTTGGCAGAGTATTCGAGCCCTTTTTCACTACCAAACAAATCGGCGAAGGCACTGGATTGGGTCTCAGCATCTGCTACGGAATTATCCAGGAACATGGGGGGCAGATATATGCTCAAAGTAATGAACGGTGTGGGACAACTCTTACTGTTGAGCTACCAGTGGTTGCTGAG
>JABHWQ010000062.1 GCA_018657655.1 Chloroflexota bacterium
TGCGCAGGCTGCAAGGCAGATCAGGCCGTAGACCAGCAGACTGCGTTTTCGGTTGAACTTGTCGCAGAGCCGCCCTGCAAGCAGGCTGCAGATCACGTACAGACCTGCTCCAGTGGCGCCGATTGTGCCAAGATGAACCGGTCCGGCCCCGAGCTCCAGAGCATAGACCGCCACCCCGCCCACGACGAACGCGCAGATAAAATCCATCAGGAAACTGCCGCTGTAAATCAAGTGGCGATTTAGTGGGAAATGGCCTGGTGAAAAGATATTCATCGGTTACCCTTAATGGATTCAATCAAGTAGCAGAGCACGAGGAAAACAAAGATAGGTGTGAATCCAAATTCCGGCAAGAGCAGAAATGAACGCAAATGCGGGAGGTTTCTTTCTCTATGGGTAATTTGCCTACAAAAGATATGAGTGGAAACAGGTTTTACCGGAGAAGTTTCTTCCATTGCTTCCATCTTTTATGTGTTAAAAGCAGCGAACTTCTCTGATTATGCTCGGCAGAGTTTATCTAATTGTGCAGCTTAAGAAAATGCGGAAAAAATTAAGGAATGTATGACAGGAGCGCAACAGAGGGGTTTTAATTCTGCATGCCGCTGATATTGAGCAGCACAAGGCTTTTCTGGATCTGATCAGTGATCTTTTTCTCTACCTCTTCCAAAATCCCTTCGTCAAGACCGAGTTTGGTCCATAGCTTTTTGGGTATCTCGGTTTGGCAGCCCTCGCTTGAACCTCCAACCTGCATTTTTCTGCATATCGCATCCGAGAGGGAAAGCAAATAAGTTTGTTTTCTCTGCTCAGCGGGGCAGACCTCGGGCTCGTGATGATAGCGCACGCAATTGACAATTTTAGTCGGCAGTCCCCAGCGATCCAGCACTGCCGCGCCTATCTGGGCGTGGTCTATTCCCATCCGGTCCCTTTCTATCTCTATTATGTTCCAGTCCGAGCCGAGTTCGTCGGGATTATCCGGAAGGCTCTCGTATGCCTCTTTAAGGTGCGTGGAACTTATCAGTCTGCCGATATCGTGCAGCAGGCCGACCACATGCGATTGCGGGCCGTTTTTATCCATCACCCTGGTCATGTTCTGAATTTGTTCCATGCAGATCGCCACACCAATAGAATGCTCCCAGTATTTTATCGGATTAAGCAGTCCTTCCGGCATGTCCGCCACGTAATTGACAACCGAAATATCCATGACGAGTTTTCTTACCTCGGTGAAGCCCAGGCGCACCACCGCTTCCTGAACCGTGGTGATTTCCCGTCGGGCGCCATAAAGGGCTGAATTGGCCACTTTAAGCAACATGCTGGTTAGCGAGGGATCGTCTGAAATAACCCGGCTCAGGCCCTGTACGTCAGGTTCTTCGGCATTGAGAGCCTTCTCTACCATCACTACCACTGGGTTCAGGGTAGGTAAACGCCTGATATTGATCAGTTGTTCTATAATTTCTTTCAATGTATACATAGTATTACCAATGAATATCTTATGTTATTGAGAATAGATGCCCAGGCACCACTGTCAGAGATCAGATAATATACCCCGAAACCCACGGATTGCACCAGAAAAAACGACCATGCCTCCAGAGATGCATGGTGCCGCAGGATAAAAACCAAATATTAATTAACGGACAATAACACAAACAAGATTGGCGCTGCCTGTTTCATATGGTTTAGAACTGTCGAACCCGTCGAACATGGTCACTTCACTCAGTCCGGCTTCCCGGCAGAGCCCTGAGAGTTGACTGCCGGTCAGCGGATGGAGCGTTTCGCTCTGTGTGGAGAGTTGTTTTCCATCCTGAAGAATATTCAGCTTGAAAATTATTTTGTTATCCCTGTACTCGTACAGGCGCTGAAAGATGTATTGCCGTCCCTGGTGACATACAGTTTTCTCCTGCAATTCGCCGGGCCGATCGCGTAGGATCCTGTCGTAACCAAGGCTGTGGAGCACAGCCACCGCCCCGGGGGCTAGTGCCGCTGCCAGTGAACTGAAAAATATCGGACGGCTGGAAGGTTCCAGATGAGGCAGTGTGTTGCCCAGGCAGGTGACAAGTTCCCAGGGGCCGTAATCCGCAGCCAGTTCACCCAACTGATCCATTCCGGCGGAGTGTATTGCCACATCCGGAAGGTTTTGCTGTGCATATTTCCGCAGGTGCGACGATGGTTCGGCTCCCTCGGGATGCAGGCCTTGATCCGCAAGACGCTCAAGGTGACGTCCTGTGCCACAGCCGATATCAAGGCAGCGTATATTATCGTGGTCCGATGGCAGAGTGCTGATAATAAACGGTATTTCGCTTGCCAGCCGGCCGGGCCAGTCGATAAATATATCGTAATAGGGTGCCAGCGCCGAGTACCCGTCTTGATAATCCATTTCGCTCTTCCTCTTGCCGGCAGAAGTAAATCCGCCTTCTGTTGTCCGGCTTGAATATGGCTGCTGCGATTTACTGCCTAAACTGCTAATGATATTCCACTGCTTGCTGCGCCGAGTCTTCAATTGTATATTACCTTAAATTGCATCTTTGATTATTCCTGTCAAGTACGGTGGAGTTAATGGAGGGCTGCAATGATTAGGCGGCGGTTGATTAAAACTCTCGTTCTGGCCGTGGTTGTTGGTTTCTCCGGCATAAGTTGCAGTACGATCAGGAATATCAACCTTTATTCCTCGAATGAAGAAGTCCAATTGGGTAATTCCCTGGACAAGGAAGTCCGCAAGCAGATGGAAATGCTTGGCGACGCCAGGCTGGATTCGTTTGTGGCAGTGCGCGGCAGAAAGCTGGTTGAGCACTCCAAGCGCAAGGATATTGAATATAATTTTGCCGTGGTCAAGGATGAGTCGATCAACGCGTTCGCCATTCCAGGCGGTTTTTGCTATATCAATGTAGGCTTGTTCCGTAAGAGTAGAACAGAGGCCGAGTTGATCAGCGTGATCAGCCATGAGATCAACCATGTGGTCCACCAGCACAGCATGAAGCGTCTGAGCCA